>JASGDB010000031.1:0-44715 GCA_049841315.1 Bergeyella sp.
CTCACCTGTTCCCATTCCGAACACAGAAGTTAAGCCCACCAGCGCCGATGGTACTGCGAAAGCGGGAGAGTAGGTCGCCGCCAGTTTTTATTTGAAAACCTCATACAGAAATGTATGAGGTTTTTTTTGTGCTCTTAATTTAAGAAAAACTATTAAAGATTCCACATTCCACAATTAAGAAAATCATTTCATACCTTTGAATTTTAAACTTGAAACTTTGAACAAAGTCATTATCATCACAGGAACATCAGGCGGAATCGGGTTTGCTTTGGCAGAATTTTTCGGCAAAAAAGGTCATAAAGTATATGGATTGAGCAGAAAAAATGTAGAAAATCCGTATTTTAAAACCATTCCGACTGATATTACCGATAAGGAACAAATCGACAACGCCGTTGCCGAAATCCTGAAAACAGAAAACAGAATCGACGTCCTCATCAACAACGCCGGAATGGGAATGGTGGGAGCTGTGGAAGATTCTACAAAAGAAGATATCACGAAACTTTTCAATCTGAATTTAATAGGTGCAGTGCAGATGATGAGTGCCGTAATGCCGAAAATGAGGGAACAAAAAGCAGGAAAAATCATCAATGTTTCCAGCATCGGTTCGGAAATGGGGCTTCCGTTTCGTGGATTTTATTCTGCTTCAAAATCGGCTTTGGACAAAGTAACGGAAGCCATGCGTTATGAAATTTATGAATGGAATATCAGCGTTTGTTCGCTTCATTTGGGCGACATCAAAACGAATATTGCAGAAAATCGTGTAAAAACCAAAGTTTCCGAACCTTACAAAAATGTTTTTGAAAAGGTGTATTCCCTGATGAACGCTCATGTGGACGATGGAACAGAACCGTTGGACGTTGCCGTTTACATCGAAGAACTCCTCGAAAAAAAGAAATGGAAAGCACATTATTATTTCGGGAAATTCGAGCAGAAAATCGGCGTTCCGCTGAAATGGATTCTTCCGCAGAATGTGTATGAAAACCTGATGAAGAAATACAATAAAATGGATTGAATTCTGTTTAATTGACAACCGCAAAAGAGAAAAAAGAATAAAAAGACTTTCTGAAAATATCAACAGAAACCCCGTTTTATAAAAATCAACGAAAACGGCATTAGCCAAATTGGAAATATTGAAGTAAGATTTAGGAAAATAATAACGAGAGTAGTTTATTATTGTCGTGAATCAGAATAAAAAAAATTGTTACAACAGTGAATGTCATTGTATTTTTATCAAAAATCTGTATTTTACTCTTTATAAATGACAACAAGAAAATAAAAACGCTAAAGAAAATAAGAAATCCCGATATATAAACGGATGCCAAAAATAGTTCAGTATTAATTGGTTTAGAATCGCAAAGACCAACAATCTCAAACTTATATTTTAAAGAATTTATAAAATTAACAACAATTGTTATTAAAAAATTGGCAAAAGAATATCTTAGAATATATTTAAAGCCTGAATTTTTCAATTCAAAATAATTAAAAGAAGCAACAAGAAGAATAATTGCGGTTAATAAATATACAGCGGCATTATTATACAACAATAATCTCCAATTATCTGGAATAAATGATGCAGTTACCGCATTAATTACATAAAGTAATGCGGTAACAGCACCAAAAATTAAAAATTCTTTAATAAATTTTATCATTAACCTACACCGTGATATTCTCCAAAAATAGGACATACAAATATGAAAAAAATATTTCTGATTATTATTCTTGCCGTATTCAATATTTTGAATGCACAAGATTTTTCGGAAAAAAATTACATCCTAACTGATTTCCAAACCGGAAAAACTTTCATTAAAAAAGATTCGCTTTCAGCGGTGAAATTTCTGGATTCGCTTTCGGAATACAATTATTATTTTACTAAAGTGGTTTCGGTGGAAAATGTTTCCGATTCGGTGAAAATTACTTTCGACAAAGGAAAAAATTACAATGAAGCTCATGTGAAAATCAATCCTTCTTTAGCAGACAACCTCAAAAAAGAGCAGGAATTTTTCACGAGAAATCTGGATTCCCTCAAAAAATCCATTAATCGCAGCATGGTGGACAAAGGTTTTACTTTCAACAGAGTGAAAACCCGGTATCTCGGAATGGAAAACGGCATTCCGAAAGTGGAAATTTCCGTAATTGAAGGCACAAAAAGAAAGATTGACGGATTCGTTGTAAGAGGCTACGAAAAAGTTCCGAAACGCTTCGTCAAAAATATCGAAAAGGAACACAAAGGAAAAATCTACGACCAAAAAAATCTTCTCGCCATACAGCGAAGTGTGCAGAATCATGCTTTTGTAACACTTGACCGTCCTCCGCAGACGCTCTTCACCAAAGATTCTACCAATATTTACCTTTTCATGCAGAAAAAAAAGGGCAATACGTTCGACGGAATTATCGGTTTCGGAAACAACGAATCGGAAAAATTTACCTTTAACGGAAGCCTCAACCTCAATCTCCGCAATACTTTCAACGGTTTTGAAACGATTTCCCTTTACTGGCAAAGAAATCCCGATAAAGGACAGACTTTCAACCTCCAGACCGATATTCCGTATCTTTTCAAATCCAATGTAGGAATGAATATGCAGGTAAATGTTTTCCGGCAGGATTCCACTTTTGCCGGTGTGAAAATGCTTCCGGCTTTGTATTACAACCTTGGCAGCAGGCAGAAAATCGGACTGCGCGAAACTTTTGAAACATCGACAGTCATGGATTCACTGTACGTTCAGGGAAAAGATTATAATAAAAAAGGAATCGGAATCTGGTATGAATACACCAATCCCGCTGAAAATCCTTTATTTCTGCATCTCACAAAAATCCGTGCAGAAAGTGATCTTCTGGCTGCCGATTATACAAAAGAACACAGCGGGGCGAAGCAAACCTATGTTTTTCTCTTTGCCGAGCACAATCTTCCCCTTTCCGGAAACCACTGGCTGAATCTGAAAGGGGAATCCGCCCTAATGAATTCCGACAATACTTTTACCACAAATGAGTTGATGCGTTTCGGAGGGTGGAATTCGATGCGGGGATTTAATGAAAATTCGCTTTATGCCGATTTTTATTACTACGGAAATGCAGAATACCGCTATCTGATTGGTGAGAGGGCTTTTTTTGATGCCTTTCTGCAATACGGACAGCTCAATAATAAAACCCTCGAGGTCAAACCAAAACTTTACAGTTTCGGAATCGGTTTCAATTTCTTTCTTCCTGTCGGTTTAATGACTTTTCAGATTTCCAATGGGAAAGAATTCGGGAACCCCGTAAAATTCGGAGATACCAAGATTAATTGGGGGATTCTGAGCAGGTTTTAAAAAAAAACAGGAATCCCGTTTCCGGTCATGATGGAATCAACCCTTTCAGAAATTGAAGATTAGACATAGAGCATCAAAATTTAGCAAAGACATTCTTTATGAGCCGTAAAAATAAATTTCGGTAAAATTTAAAATGGATCTTAGTCAATTTGAAATTCTGAAAAAGGTTTTTGATTGTGAGAAACTGAAGCTCACAACGATTTCCTATATTTCTGTTATTCATCTGCATAAACCTTATAGGTTTCAAAAACCTATAAGGTTTTTTTAAGCTCTGATTATATATTTTGCTTAGCAATACCTAAAATATTTAATAAAAAAGACTGCCCTTTTCGGACAGCCTCTTCTGTTGTTAAAAAGCCTGTTTTATTCATAAATATCTTTTCGGTGTCCAAGACTGACGACGTCTACTAAAAGTATATCATCGAAAATCTCGTAAATAACCCTGTAATTACCGACTCTTATTCTGTAACCGTTTCTCCCTTTCAGTTTTTTGTATCCTACCGGTTTAGGATTGTTCCCCAAATTTCCGATTGCCTCCAAAATAGGTTCGGCAATATGGTCGGACAATTTATCTAAATTCTTTTGTGCTTTTTTAGATAAAGTAACGGTGTATTCAGGCATTTTTCTTTTTTCTTTTTTTCAGATAGTCAGAAAATAAGATTCGTTCTCCCGTGTCTTCTTTTTTAGCTTGGTCATACAGCCGGATATCTTCCAGCTCGTCCAATTCTTCCAATAGGTTTTCAAACTCTTTGACAGGAAGCACTACCATAGATTTTTTGCCTTTGATGTCTTTGATATATTGTGGATTTATCGTACCCATAATCAAAATAGCTTATTGTTTGAAACAAAGTTACAAAATATTTTCAAAGTATCACAAGAGCACGGATTAACCCCGTGCTAAACGCATTAAAATTCCCAAACCTAAAATTTTGAATCAGAAAAAGCAACGAAATCGAAGATTCGGCGAAGCCAATTTGCGGAATGTTGGTAATCTTTCACGATTAGGACGAAAAGAAAGGTGCGAAGCACCGAAACCTACGAAGTGGTTCGACGAAGTCACATATTTTATTATACCAATATGTCGGTGCTTCGCACCTCACCAATACTGCACTTGCATTATGTTACCAATATATCACTGCTTCGCAGTTTAAATTTTAATGCATTTACTCTCTGAACATTAGATTTTGATATTTAAAAAAAATGTGTACATTTGCACGTGGAATATCCGTTTTTGGATTGCCCCACAGCTGAATGATGAATAAAAATACTGCTGAAACACGTACAAAAGCCCTGCTTTATCTCTTTTCGAGGTGGAACGGTGCTTTGCTGTTTATGGTATTTTGTTTTTCGGCAGCCAATGCACAAGTATATATAGGGAACAATGCGGTAATGACCGTCAGCGGTGATGCGGTGGTGTATGAAGTGGACAGCACCCGAACGGAAACCCTAAAAACCACGGAAACCGTAAAGCTGTATGCTGCAAAAGGAGCAGTGCTTTCCGGTTTTGAAAATACCAATGCGGAGATTGCCTATATCGATTCTGCAGAACTGCGTTCCGCAGAAAAGCCGAAGCCGGCGGAGAAACTTTTCAAAGAAAAAATCGTAAAAACAGAAGAAACTGCTTTGGCGGTTCAGCATAACAGCAATGCCGGGAATACACTTCATTACGAGACATTGCCTGAGCGGAACAGCTTAAGCCAGGCTTTTGGCGGTAATACTGTTTCGGCGGCAGCAGCCTCCTTTTTTCAGTTGAAACATCCTGCCGGTGCTGATGCAGAAAACTGCATCTGCAGTTTTCAGTTTTTTTCCCTTTATCATTCCGAAGATTATCATAAAAATGCAGACGCATTTTTACATTCCGTATTTCCTGAATCTTACAGCGTAAGACCTCCGCCCATAGCGTAGAATCCTCACTCCTAACCCCTTTGCCTCGAAAATTTTAATAATTTTATCGGAATCGGCGAATCTCGTTCCTCGATTTCCTAAGGAGAGGAGAGCCATTCCCCTCCTTCGGAGGGGAGGCAAAAATTTTTAAAGAAAAATTTTGACGGGGTGGTATTCCCCTCCTATGGAGGGGTGGCAAAAATTCTCTGAATTTTTGACGGGGTGGTTTACGATGAAAATTTTTCACAAGTTGGGATTGGGCGAAACCCTTGTGAAAACCTCATAGGTTTTTAAAACCTATGAGGTTTAGGAAAAACCCGCAAAAAAAACATAGGATTGTCCACAAAAAGCCTTGTCAAGGTTCTGAACCTTGACAAGGCTGACAGAAAATCTTGGATTTATGAAAAAAACAAAAATACTTCGTTTTGTTTCGGTGGTGGTGCTGCTGCTTGGTTGTTTACGGCTGGGCGCACAACACGCAGAACACGCAGAACATACCGAAAAGATATGGGAAGAAAACCTTACCGTTGCTTACGACACACCGTTTTCTTACACTCTGGACGAGGATGTAACTTGGGAGCTTAGGAATGGCGAAAAATCCGTTATCAAAGGGAAGGGCGGCGTAGAAAACTACGTGTTCCGCAAGCCCGGAAATTATACGCTGTATATAGAGGAGCATAAGGTTCATAATCCTAATGGCTGCAACCATGCTCACTTTCCTGCAAAGCTGAACATTACCGTAAGTCCTATGAAAATGGTTTTTGACTTTTCTACCGTGAAGTTTTCCAAAAACATTACGGCCGGGAAATCTGCAAAAGGAATTACCCTTGCCATAGATGCGGATTATGTGTCTTATGACGGCAAAACTGCGAGATATACCAATGGTTTTGGGACTTTTGGCGTAGGTTCTACCATTGCGGGAACGGTAAAAAACGGAGAAAAAACACTGCATCCGGGCAGGAATACCCTGGAATTTCTATTGGACGGGCAAGCCGAAAAAGGCAACCCTGTCCAGATGAATTTTGTGGATATTAACGGGCTGGTGCAGTCTTATGGTTTAAAACAAATAATACAATAACAAATGAATTACAAACACAACTTTTTAAAAACAATACTGCTTGTATTGATGACCGGGATATTTTCCGGGGTAGGTGCGCAGTACTGCGTTACGGGCTGTAACACCAATACCTTCCTTAACACGGGGGACCCGAACACGATAGAGTATGACAATATGATTTCTACGTATCACTCTACCATAATGAGAGAGGCGGACGGGACTTTTAAGGTTTGGGGAGAGTACGCTGCAGCGACAGGAGCAACTCACCTTGGCGGTCCAACTGCAATAGCCGCAACCTCTACTACAACACCCACTACTAATTTTGTTTATACAGGCACGATTCTGAGAGCAGCGGCGGCGAGCTATGGTAATACCGAACAATTTGCCGTGCTGACGACTGCCGGACTATATGTTTGGGGACAAACAGGTAGATTAGTACCCACCGGCGTTAAATCAACCACCGCTTTTGAGGCAATTACTGTGGGTAGCAATTCAACAGGTTTGCCTACCGGTGTCAGCCCTACTGATGTCAAAATGATGTTTGGCTCTTACGGAGTTTTAACCATCGTTACCTGTACAGGAGCTGCTTATGTACTGACCACTAATGGTGCCCTAAATGGGGACGGAACTACCACTGTTACCAATACATGGCACCGCGTAATGACGTCATCTACTACTACTCTTGATAACGTAGTAGCTTTGAGAGGTACATCTAATGCATTATTTGCCCTGACCTCCACCGGTGAGCTATACACTTGGGGAAGCGGTACGTATATCAACAGTAGTTCATATAGCACAACAGAAACAGCAAATGGCGTAGCCAGAACTTATGCAACATCGGTAAGCGTACCGACAGGCAAAACGCCCAAAATGATTGGGATGACCCAAAGTAACAGTACCTATCAAACCTATTATTTGCTGACCACAGACGGGTATCTTTATGCTATGGGAAGCAATTATCACGGGCAATTAGGAAACTCAGTTGCAGACTCAGCACTTGGTGTTACTACCAACTCTTCCGCTGTTTGGCTAAATCCGATGACGAATATTGCCTATATCTCGCCTAACGAACACGATGGGCGTAGTGGTGCCAGTTACGGAGCTATTAACGTTCTCACCACAAGCGGGCAGCAATATGCGTGGGGCTCGGATAACAATAATATGACCGGAGGAGATGGCAGCAGTACGGCTACGCCTTTCATACCCGGCGGATTAACCTCGAGTGATTATATCATTGCCGTAGAAACCGGCGGACATACCTCTATGAACATCAAGCAATGTTCCAATTATTTTGGGTATGTAGGCCATTATATAAACGGAAGTATGGGAGATGGTACTATTGATACCACCGGCTCTACTAAAACAACTTATTCTTACGCCACGTCTGCTGTAACACTCTGCGGAGCCGCTACAACGCCGTCGGTTACCACGCCTCTTACCATCTGTGAGATAGAAAAAACCGCCAATTTGGCTAATGCGCTCACGGCTACTACTCCGTCAGGTTTTACTCTGGAATGGTGGACGTCTACAACCAGAGCAGCAGGAACGCAGGTTGCAGACCCAACAGCCGTATATCCGGGAACGTATTATGCTTTTTATATCCCGAACAATAGCGGAACGTGTACAAACCCATCTTATGCAACAGTGGTGGTGGCATACAATGCAACCACCGGCGATTGTTCTACCATAATAGCAGAAGACGACAGCAACTCCACCACATCAGGAGCTACCACAACAGGAAATGTACTCACCAACGACACAGGGATTTCAAGCTCGAGCATATCGGTAACGTCTTTCACGTACTATAATTCCACAGGAAGTCTCGTATCGGGAACTTTGGGAACGGCAACACCTGTCTATACTTCAGCAAGCGTATTAGCCGGAACACTCACTTTGAACGCAGACGGTTCTTATACATTCGTGCCGGCAGCAGGATATTCCGGAAGTGTCCCGGTATATTATGTGGCGACAGATGCAAACAATTCTACAACCACAACCAATCACGATGATGCTACGCTGACCATTACCGTAGCAGCGGCTGACATATCTACTGTAAATGATACCAACTCCACCACATCAGGTGGTACTGCAACAGGAAATGTATTGGCAAATGATATAGGAGATACTCTTACTGTTAGCACGTTTACTTACCTTAATTCAGCAGGTACGGTAACTACCGGAACAGTAGGAACGGCAGTTAATGTTTATGACGCATATGGAAATCTGGCAGGAAGTTTCACATTGAACGCAGACGGTTCATATACTTTCGTATCTGTAACGGGATATTTGGGAACAGTACCGGTTACATATACTGCACAAGATGCTGCAGGAGGTACAGCTAATGCTACATTAAATATTTTGGTAGGATGTACGGAACCTGTTGAAGGAGAAAATTTTAGCTGGAGTTATGCCAACGGTGCCGCACCGAGTAATCCTCTAACTAATGAGTTTAACCAGCCTGCGACCGACTACGGCTTCGTACTGGATATTTTCACATTGGATAACTCCTTTAACCTGAATATCAACGGAACCAATATCGCCACACAGGAGATAGAGTTCCAGACCAGAGCAGTAGATAATATCACCAGAAACGTTGAATTTGCAGACGGAACCGATTATGTTGCTGGTTCAGGAGGAAACGTATGGACACATACAGGTACTGCCGGCAATCCTATTATCCGTGTAACCATTGGTCCGGACGGAAGCATTGGATTATACGCACGTAGGTCAACAGGTGAGTTATCCCCGCTTAGGTTTACTAGCACAAGTGGAGCTTCTTTCAATACCATTACATGGAACAACGGAGGAACCAACACCATCATAGCATCACAGAATGTGGTAGGAGCAACAGCAATGAGCGGAACAGGCTACGGATTGAAAAAAATAACGTGTCCGGTAAACTACTGCAGCACCGGAGATTGTAACTCCAACTCATTCGTAAACTCGGTTGACCCGAATACGATAGAGTACGACAATTTGATTTCCGTATTCCACTCTTCCATGGTAAGAGAATCGGACGGTGTCGTAAAAATCTGGGGACAAGGTACAAGACCTGCCGGACAAAGCTCGTCTGGCCACTTCTTAACTCCAACAGAAGTGAACAGTACCAACTTCCCGGGTCTTAATACAGACAGCGATGCTACCAATGATAAAATCTTGAAATTTGCAGCAGCAAGTAATGTGAACACCCAGCAGTTTGCAGTATTGACGGCAGAAGGTCTATTCTCATGGGGGAACAGTGGTATTTTAGTGCCTACTTCTCTTCAGACTGCCGGAACTTTCACTAAACTAACAGTTGGTACATCTACAACAGGATTGCCTACAGGTGTATCTCCTTCTGATGTGAAAATGATGTTCGGTACCCGCGGGGCACTTACCATCGTTACCTGTACAGGTGCAGCGTATGTATTGTCTTCCGATACCAATTTGTATGCAGACGGAACTACCACAGCCGATGCCCTTTGGCACCGTGTAGGTACAGCAGCTTCTACACCGCTAAGCGGAGTAGTAGCCCTGAGAGGTGCTTATGGTGTATTGATAGCACTTACTTCGGACGGAAGTATGTACACTTGGGGTAGTGGTTCACTCTTGGGAGATAACTCCGCAGCAGCTACCAGAACCTATGCTACATTGATGACGACACCTTCCGGAGAAACTCCGAAAATGATTGGTATTACGAACTCTTATAGCGGTAAATCTTACTATATGTTAGCAGCCGACGGCTCGCTATACAGCATGGGAGAAAACGAATACTACCAGTTGGGGCAGGGTACTTCTACTACCGATACTACTGCATGGGTAGCCGTTTCTGCAACCAGCGGTACGGCAACCTTAGGAGACAACGTAGTTTGGCTCAGCCCGCAGGAGCATGACGGAGGTAATGACCCTAATGTTGCTGGTAGTGCTGCTACCTACACCGCAGTGAGCGTACTGACATCTGACGGAAAACTTTGGGCTTGGGGAAGAAACAACGGTGCCATGTTAGGACCAAATAACAACACTAATTTGACCCCTACCTATATGCCGGGAACCAGCACAAGTGCTACCGGATTGAGTACAGACGACCAGCTGATAGCATTAGAACTCGGAGGGCACACCATGATGGTAATTAAAAAATGCAGCACCAAGTTCGGATACATAGGACACAAGATTAACGGAAGTATGGCAGATGGAACAACAACAAATTCAAACCCTACTACTTTCAGTTTTGAAACGGCAGACCTCAGAGTCTGCGGTGCAGAAGTAATCGCACCGTTGGTACAAAACTTGAAAATCTGTCCGAGTACCACAGTTGACCTTGCAACCGCAAGTTTAGAGACTTCGGCAGATTATCCTTCAGGAGTTACCGGAGTAGAATGGTGGACTACCTCTACCAAAGATGCAGGTACACAGGTATCCGCACCGGTAGGCGCAGGAACTTACTATGCATTCTACGTTGACCCGAATAACATCTATACCTGCCCAAGCGTAATGACGGTATCCAATTATGTATCAACAGACGCAGAATGGGCAACTTGCCAGACGGCTTGCTACAACGACCCTATAATCACAGGAAACGGCCCTGATACCAAAGTAGGGATTACTCTGCTGAAAAGAGCTGGAGCAGATGCACCAAACGGGTGGCCGATGGTAAGAAAATCCGGACACATCGCTCTGGAATCCAATACCAAAGGATTTGTAGTAACCAGAATGACAACTACACAAATCAATGCTATTTCTGCTCCGCAGGAAGGTATGATGGTGTACGATACAGTAGACAACTGTCTGAAAATTTACGACGGTACAGTTTGGAGCTGCTTTAACACAGCTGCCTGCCCGTAATAATAAGGAAAGACACTGAATATTAATTTTATATAACATAATCTAACCACACACCGGCTCCCCTTCCCCTTGGGGAGGGGTCGGGGTCGGGGGTGGGGCTAATAATTAAAACAATGAAAAAATATATTTCAATAATAGCAGTAGCTGTTTCCGGAGTAGCGTTTTCGCAGGTCATCATCGGAGACGAAGAGGGTACAGCAGCCGATAAAACTTCAGTTTTATTAGAATTTGCAGAAGGGCAAAACAAAGGACTTATCCTTCCTTATGTAACAACATTACCTACAGACGATGCATTGGTTCCCGGAGTAATTGTACTGGATGCTACTACCGCAACTGCGGCAGCAGTAAAATACTATGCACCCGGTAACGCCCTGGCTGATGCCAATGGCTGGGTAAACCTAAGCAACACCAGCACCGCAGACGTTTCCGATGAACTGGCAGACCAGCCGGCTACAACGGAAGATACAGGTGCTAAAACCATCATCGGTGCAGCAACCAGTACGGCAGACGGAGTTTTGGTTCTGGAATCTACCACCAAAGCAATGGTACTCCCTACGGTAGCAAGTACAGATGATGTGCCGGATCCCGCACCGGGAATGATGGTATACATCAACGGAACCAATAAAAGACTTGCCGTTTTCAACGGACTGAAGTGGACTTACTGGAAACCGTAAATTAAAATCAAAAAATAACTTTTTTTGAAAAAAGACACATGGCAGGGTAGCAATACCCTGCTCACGTGTCTAAAATAAATATGATTATCCGTAATTTATCATAATTGATGAAAAAACTCTGTGAGCTTAGCTGAGTGCAACGCCATTGCGGTCTTAAAAACAAAGCGGTTAGTAGTAAAAAAACTCTGCGGACGTTGCGTTTAAAAAGCATTATGACTAAAAAAGGATATTCAAAAAAATAAAAACACATTACAACAAACACAAATACAATGGAAAAAAAGCAAAAACAATACATTCAGTATCTTCTGATGCTTGTAATGCTCATAAGCAGCCAAATGCTTTTTGCAGATGGCTCCAAAGATTTGTATCCTAACGGTAAAACAGGACGCCGTGCGCTTTTGCGATCAAGTACTGTTGCAACGGTAAACTGGCCTTTTGCCAACGAAGGCACCCACTACGTATATGCCAAAGCCGGAGAAATAATCACCCTGGCATCCAGCGCACAAACCCATGGAGGAAGCATCAAACTGTACGATCCCAGCGGAAATATAGTGGTGAATAATTCCACTACCGGTAATATACCGAATAGAACTCAGGAAAAAAACGGTCCCCAGCTCTATGGTGGTTCAGTAACAGGCCGGTATACCCCGATTTATTATCAGGTTCCTACCGGTAATACCGCAGCAGTAGGAATCTACAAAGTAGAATTCATATCTCCCTCACCGAATGCCACGGTAAGTACCGTCAGTGTAAATGCAGACAGCAGCTGGACACAGGTAACAAACGGACCAACGATTGCCGCATGGGATGTATCGGTAATCAATGACACAAACACCGCTTTCATATCAGGAAGAGTATATACCAATGTCCTGAATCTTACAAACGGAACAGAAGATCCCAATACCTCCGGATTTTACGGAATTTTTTATGT
Organism: Bergeyella sp.; assembly: GCA_049841315.1. Classification (GTDB taxonomy): domain Bacteria; phylum Bacteroidota; class Bacteroidia; order Flavobacteriales; family Weeksellaceae; genus JASGDB01. The sequence goes on from JASGDB010000031.1 coordinate 12,673, forward strand.
CCGCACCAAAGACGGATATACCTACAGAGTAAACAACAACGGAAACAACGGGCTGAACTTCACTTTCTTTGTCAATAACAACGGATTTATCGACGCAACCACAGGCGATGCGATATACCAAAGCCTGAACACCACCAGCAATCTGGGAGACCAGGTACACGATCCCAATACTGCAGATACCGAAAAACAGCATACCCACAAGATGTTTTATACCCTGCCGGCTACGGACCTTCCTACTACAGCCACAGGAGCTGTACCCGGAGGTTCTACATGGCTCAACACTACTGTTGTGGAACCGGAAGTAAGCAACATACTCTTTACAGGCGCAGAAGGAACAGCATGGCAGACGAGTATAAAAGGAGGAACAATACAATTCAGTGCCGCAGTAGAAGGAAAATATGCAATTACCATTGAGAGCGATGCTACCCCGGCAGCGTTTGAACCCAGAACTATCCGTGGAACAAATGTCGCAGGAATCAATACGATATATTGGGATGGAAAAGATGGAGACGGAAATTCACTGCCATCAGGAGAATTACCCGTAAAGATTACAGTACAGCTGACGGGAGCGGAAGTGCATTTCCCTTTCTTTGATGTGGAATACAACAGATACGGCGTTATAATCGAACTTCTAAATCATACCGACCTTTCTGCAGCAGCCGTTTCGGATGTTGTATACTGGAACGATACAGGAATATCCGAACCTACCACGGGAAGCAAACCCTACTATGTCAATAACAGCCATCTCCCGCCGCCGGATGGAATCAGCAGCACAGGACTGAGCAGTACCGATACCAATATCAATAACAGGCATACATGGGGAATAGGCGGTACAGGTGTTGAAGGTTTGTTCGGAGATGTTAAATCCATTGATACCTGGACTTTCATTAAAGGAGAAGAAGAAACTGTAGAAACCGTTCTCAATGTGAAAATTGCTGATTTGAAAATTTCCCAGATGAGCGCAGACAAAAATTATGTAGTTTCGGGAGATGCTCTTAATTTAACGGTAAAAGTGAAAAACGACGGCCCGGACGATGTTACAGGCGCACCTTTCACCTTTACTTTGCCGGAAGGATTTGAAGGAAGCCAGGGAACAGCCGTATTCAGCGGGAATAGCTGCGGAACGGAAAGCATAACCATTTCCTACGATGAGACAACCAAAGTGTATTCTTCATCACTGAATCTGCCGAGCGGATGCGAAGTAACCTATGTATTCCCGGTTACTGTAACAAGTGCGGCTTCTTCGGGAACAAGCAACGCGTTCAAGGCCACCATTCTCCGCCCGAACGATGTTACCGACCCGGATGCCACCAATCCCGATCCGGATATTCCGCCGACCGACCCGTATTACGAATGTGCCAACAACGGACTGGATGGAACTTGTAATAACCTGGATGAAATGAATATTTACTTCTCGACAACAGAAGTGTGTACGGAATCGGTGGACGGAAATCCTTTCAGCTGGAGTTATAATAATACCGGAGATCCGACGGCAGCAGACGATACTCAAGTGGAGCAAACCTTCACTCAGCCGGCTTCCGATTTTGGTTTTATCCTCAATATTTATGGTTTGGATAATTCATTCAACATGACTGTAAACGGCACGCCGCTTACCAATCAGGAAATACAGTTTCAGCCCATCCACACCCAAAACATCAGATTCAAATCCGATGGAGCGTTATGGCAGATAGACGGCATTCCGCCGGTTTGGGAAATGAGCGGAGATGACGATTTGCCGGTTATCCAAGTGAAAATAACCCCTACAGGCGGAGTATTTTTCTATGGAAAAAGATCGGACACCTCACCATTGGAAGAGTTAGAATTATTCGGAGGTCATGTCGTTAATAATATCACCTGGAATAATAACGGAACCAATGTAATTGTTGTAGGGCAGACAGTAGATTATATTACCCGTATGAGCGGTAGCGGCTACGGACTGAATATCGTACCATGTGCCTGCTACAACGATCCTGCTGCCGGTACCGGCCCTGATACCAAAGTAGGGATTACTCTATTGAAAAGAGCCGGAGCAGATGCACCAAACGAATGGCCGATGGTAAGAAAATCCGGACACATCGCTCTGGAATCCAATACCAAAGGATTTGTAGTAACCAGAATGACGACTACACAAATCAATGCTATTTCTGCTCCGCAGGAAGGGATGATGGTGTACGATACAGTAGACAACTGCCTGAAAATTTACGACGGAACAAGCTGGAGCTGCTACAATGAACCGGCCTGCCCTTAATATTTGTAAATTTTAAACCATACATATAGCCTTCAGGTCTTTCCTGAAGGCTTTTTTATGGAAAATAACTGTAAATTCGGAATTAAAAATAAAGTGTTGTTAACCTGATTAAGGATTATAAAAATATCGATAGGAATGGGCTTTAGCCCATTTTTAAAAGGAATTTATGGATTGGCTTTAGCCAAAACTAAAGATAAATTTTGGCTAAAGCCTTATCTGATGCTAAAATTTAGACATCGGGCTAAAGCCCGACGTAATTTATTTATTTAACTTGCTTTAATTCAATATTTTAAACCAAAATATTAATCGAACTCAGGTGTTAAGCTAAACCAGATAAGGGAAAACAGAAAACCTCATAGGTTTCAAAAACCTATGAGGTTTAGCCAGTTGGATGATGTGAAAATAGAAAAGCGTTATTAGAGCTTCAGGTTCTCACAACGCTTCGTCAATACCGAATTTTACACAAGCACTTACCTATATCATTCCGTTATGGATTCAAAATCTTTCCAAAATTCCGGATACGATTTTTCCACAACACTTTCGTTTTCGATGTTCAGTTCTTTTATCAGACAAAACGGGGCGAAGCTCATCGCCATTCTGTGGTCGTTGTAAGTGGCAATGGAAATATTTTCGTCCGGTTCGGAAAATTGTATTGAACGGATTAAGTTTTCGGTAATTTCCGTTTTACAGCCGATTTTTTTTAATTCGTTTTGAAGAGCGGTCAGTCGGTCGGTTTCTTTTATTTTTAAAGTTTTCAAACCGGTTATTTCAAACGGAATTTTTAGTGCAGAAGCGGTTACGCAAAGCGTTTGAGCGATGTCCGGACAATCGTTCATATCTAATTTAATGATTTTCGGAAACTGAAAATTTTCATCGGGAATAAGAGAAATGATGTTTTCCTTTTCATTAAAAACAGTCTGAATCCCGAAAAAATCTGCATAAATTTTCTGTAAAACCGAATCGCCCTGCAACGAATCCGATTTAAAACTTTTCAGATGAATATTTTTTCTCCCGATTGCCGAAAGGGAATAGAAATAACTTGCGGAACTCCAATCGCTCTCCACTTCTGCCCCCAACCCCCAAAGGAGGCTTTTTTCTTTGCTTTTTTTTAAAATTCTAATCAAATTCCCATTAAATTCGGATTCAATTCCGACGTCTTTCATAATTTTTAAAGTCATTTCCAGATAAGGGCGGGACGTGATTTCGCCTGTAAGTTCTATTTCCAGACCATTTTCCAATTTTCCGCCAATCAGCAAAAGTGAAGAAATAAATTGTGAGGAAATATTCGCCGGAATTTTTACAGAATTTTTTTTCAGCTTTTTTCCTGTGATTTTCAACGGTGGGAAACCTTCGTTTTCGAGGTATTCAATTTCCGCTCCCAAGTCTTTCAAAGCATCGACGAGAAATTTTACGGGACGCTGTTTCATTCGTTCAGAACCTGTTAAAACGGTTGTTTTATTTTCCTGAATGGCGAAATACGAAGTTAGAAACCGCATGGCAGTTCCGGCGTGATGAATGTCAATAATTTCCGAATCGGAATGTAATGCGTTCTGCATCAGTTCGGTATCCTGCGAATTGGAAAGATTGCGGATTTCAATGTTTCCGAACAATTTTTCCAAAATCAAAAGCCGGTTGGAAATGCTTTTCGAACCGGTGATTTGTATGGCTGGGTTGTCTTTTAATGTGGATTTTTTTAGAAGCATAATTTTTTGAGATTTAAAAAATCAAGATACAAGACAAGTTTTAAGAATTAAAATCTTGGTTCTTGGCTCTTAAATCTTGTGTCTGAAAAATCATTTTAATTTCTCATTATTTTGATGTCGTTCCTTATCCCGCTCCGTTTTCACTTTCATTTTTTTATCGAAAGCTTTTTGTAAATCTGTTCCGGTTTGGTTGGCAAGGCAGAGCGTTACAAACAAAACATCCGCTAATTCTTCGCCTAAATCTTTCGTTTTGTCGGATTCTTTTTCGCTTTGTTCGCCGTATCTTCTCGCGATGATTCTTGCGACTTCGCCCACTTCCTCCGTGAGCATCGCCATATTGGTCAGCTCATTGAAATAGCGGATGCCAATGGTTTTTATCCAGCCGTCGACTTGTTGTTGTAGTTTTGTGATTTCCATTTTATATAAGAGCCAAGTAAAAAGTTAAAAGAGCCAAGTGTTTCGGGATATGAGATGCGGGTTTCGGGTTGTTTCCCTCTTTTTCTCCTGCTCTCAAAGCCTCCGGGTCTCCAAGTCAAAACCACTGATACGCTCCGATAGTCGGAAAAGTAGTCCTGTCTTTTCCAACAATATCATAAGGAACTTGATTTGCATACGAAGAATTTCCTTTTTCTTTCGCCGGAGAATCATCCGCAACTCTCAGATTCATTTTGTGAGTGAAATAGTCTAAGAATTTCGGGTCTTCATTTTTAATGGAATTTATTGTATTGTAAGAAGATTTTGCTCCGTATTTCAGGAGGCAGTTTTCAAACAATGCTCCCGAAGTGGTTTCCAATTCCACCATGTTTTCCGAATGTCCGTAAACAATGGAATTGTAAACATTTAAAATTAAACTTCCTTCTTCGGTTTGTCCGTCATCATTAGTCCATTTATCGGAAGCAAAGATTCCGAGTGCGGGTAGCATGGAGTTCAGTTCCCAGTAGTTGGCAAGTGTACAATGCGTAAGATTCACAATTCCGCCTTTGAAAATTCCCAAATCCGCTTCTCCGCAGTTGTTCATCACCATATTTTTAGCGGTAATATCCGATGCTACGGAATAAATTCCGTATTCCTCAAAAGTATGAATGATGGAATTTTCAATATCGGCAGTGCTGCTGTACAGGCTGAAACCTTTTGTTCCTCCGAATACTCTTGCATATTTCATGTTGAGTTTTGAGCCTTCTTCAAGGACAATTCCGTTCCAATTTTTCGGAAGCGTGTCGTAGCGCGTATCACTTCTGTCGCCTCGGAAAATAACTTCCGTTCCTAAACTTCCGTTGATATTCAGTTCGGCATTTTTGGAAATTTTCATCCCCGAATTTTTGAAAAAATATACTTTCGTTCCCTGCTGGATATTGAGTTCTTTTCCTTCCGCAACGGTTAAATCTCCGAAAATGATTTTGGCTTTTTCGTTTGTCCAGCTGGTGTTTTCGCTAAGAATGTTGGGATTGGTATCGCTTTTAATGAAAAATTCCGCATCCTGAACCACCGAAAACAGTGTTACGTGCTGTGTTCCGACATTGGAAGTGAAATTGATTTCATCTTCGGCAATGGCTTCCGGAGCGTTGGCAACAGGTGCAATTTCCACGAAAATATACAAGCTGTCTTTTTTCCGGAGCGGAACATTGGTGAATTCCGTTCCCGATTTTCCGTCCACATTGATTCTGTATAGTGAAGAACTTCCGCCAGCAAGCTGGATTTTCGGAATCATGATGTCTTTGTTTTCATCATTGTATACTTTCACCACATACGTTTCGGAGCGAACCTGATTGTATACGGTATCGCAGAACACGGTGTCGCGGGAAAATCTCAGATTCTGAGACGGAGTGTCAAAAGATATATCGTCATTGTTGCAGGAAATCGCCATAAGCACAACCCAAAAGGCAGCTGCAAACCAAATTTTATATTTCATATAATCGAATATTGTTTAAAGATTTCAAATTTAAAGATTTTTAATGAGATGAGGCGAAGTTTAAGTATGATGATAGGCTAAACGCATTAAAATTCCAAACGCAAAGTTCGTAAAGAATTTATAAACAGACAAACTGTGATAAGGTTCGCAAAGGCGTTTCACTCAGCAAAAAAAACAGTCAACCTTCGCTGAACATAAACTGAAAGTTTACGAACGTAGTTCAGTCTTTGCGGACGAAAAATATTTTCAATAATGTAAAAAAAACTTTGCGACCATTGCGTTTAAAATAAAACAATTGATTTTTAGCCATTTACACTAAGCATATGTATGTTTTTAATGCGTATGACCTAAGTCGGAAGGAAGTTTATAATAATTGATTTTGGGGTTTTTGACGGGGAGAATTTGTAACTTGGAGACTTGAAACCTAAAACCTGAAACTTTAAACCTTAAACCTTGAACTAATCCCTATGCCAGAGTTCATCTCCTTCGAGGTGCAGTTTTGATTTAAAATTATTGGTAAAAAGTGCTCCCGTTCCCAATCCCTGCGGAATTTTCGGTTTTTTGGTAAAAGTATATTGTGCAATGGCATTCAGTCCGATATTGCTTTCAAGCGCAGAAGTAATCCACCAACCGATTCCGAGATTTTCGGCGAGGGAAATCCATTCATCAGAACCGGAAATTCCGCCTACTAATGACGGTTTCAGAATAATGTACTGCGGTTTTATGGTTTCCAGAAGTTTTTTCTTTTCCTCAAAATCCACAATGCCAATAAGTTCTTCATCCAAAGCAATCGGTGTCGGTGTTTTCTTGCATAATGTTGCTATCGGCTTTCGGCTTTCGGCTATCAGCTCACCGCTGATTGCTGACTGCTGAAAGCCGACTGCTTTTATAGGTTGCTCTATTGAATGAATCTCCAAATCCGCAAGTTCCTGCAAAACGATTTTCGCTTCTTCAAAAGAAAATCCGCCGTTCGCATCAACTCTCAATTCTAAAATATCTTTCGGAAATTTTTGTCTTAAATTTTTCAGGATTTCTTTTTCAGAATTCCAGTCGACACCGATTTTTAATTTGATACAGTCAAAACCATTTTCGAGCTTTTCGGTAATCTGTTTCTGCATAAAATCTGCATTTCCCATCCAAATCAGTCCGTTGATTTTTATGGATTTTTGGTTGTTGGTAAATTCAGTTGGAAAATAAATATCTGAACCGTGCTTTAAATTTAGCATTGCCTGTTCATACCCAAACCAAATCGAGGGAAAATGAAGCAGTTCTTTTTTTAAAAATTCTGAATCTTCATTGACATTTTCGCAGAGCCATTTGAGTTTTTCTTCGTATTCCGGAACATCATCATAACTCAAACCACGAAAAATTCCACATTCTCCGATTCCTTTTTTACCGGAATCATCAGAAATTTCGAGAATAAATGTTTCTTTGGTATTGAGAACTCCGCGCGAAGTTCCGCTTGGTCGTTTGAATTCGAGAATGTGCTGGAAGTAAGTAGCGTTCATTGAAAATGTTTTTTATTCAAAACCTCATAGGTTTTTAAAACCTATGAGGTTTAAAAATTTACTTTTTTTGAATAAAGAGATTACTCCGCATTCCTCATAAACTCCTCCGCTTTTTCCACCATTTCGATACTTCCGCAGAAAAACGGCACACGCTGATGAAGTTCGGTTGGCTGTATTTCCAGAATTCTTTGGAAACCGTCACTGCATTTTCCGCCTGCCTGTTCAGAAAGAAGCGCCATTGGATTGCATTCGTATAAAAGACGGAGTTTTCCGTTCGGCGACTGCGATGTGGACGGATAAATATAAATTCCGCCTTTAATCATATTCCTGTGAAAATCCGAAACCAAAGAGCCGATATATCTCGAAGTGTAAGGACGGTCGCCTTCTTCCAGCTGACAGTATTTGATGTAATCTTTCACGCCCTGCGGAAATTTGATGTAATTTCCCTCGTTAATGGAATATATTTTTCCGGTTTTCGGGAACTGCATATTCGGATGAGAGAGGTAATACGTTCCCAAACTCGGGTCGAGCGTAAAACCATTCACACCGTTTCCAGTGGTATATACAATCATCGTGGAAGAGCCATACACCACATATCCCGCCGCAACCTGATAAATTCCCTTTTGCAGAAAATCTTCCATCTGCACCGGAGTTCCGGGTTCGGTTACTCTCCTGTAAATGGAAAAAATAGTTCCTACGGAAACATTCACATCAATATTGGAAGAACCGTCCAAAGGGTCAATTAAAACGACATATTTGCTGAGATGACCGTTTTCACCACATTTTATTTCGATAAAATCATCGCTTTCCTCTGAAGCAATTCCGCAGACTACTTCACGCTGTGAAAGTGCGGTAATAAAGATTTCATTTGCCAGAACATCGAGCTTCTGCTGGTCTTCTCCCTGAATGTTCGTATTTCCCGCTTTTCCGATGATGTCGGCAATTCCGGCTTTGTTGACTTCACGGTTGACAACTTTGGAAGCGAGGCGGATTGCGCTCAAAAGGCGGGATAATTCTCCCGATGAATACAGGAAATCTTCCTGTTTTTCGATGATAAACTCACCTAACGTTTGTAATGGATTTTCTGACATAAAAAAAGGGATTCTGTTTTTCCTCAAATTTCGGAAAATTATTTGATATTTTACCATGAAAAAAATAATACACTGCGTGTTTCATTCATTACGTATTTTTTTCATTTCTCATTCTAAATTTTTACTTTTGTCGGTTGATTTTCCAACATTTTGGAATCGGTTTTCATAAAATATTAATTTTCAATCACTTATAATGAAAGTTTTTAAATTCGGAGGAGCATCGGTGAAAGATGCGAAAGGTGTAAAAAATGTAGCGGCAGTTCTTGAAACACAAGGATTTGAGGACTGTCTTCTTGTGGTTTCCGCAATGGGAAAAACTACCAATGCGTTGGAAAAAGTGGTGGAATATTATTTTAAAAAAGAAGATTATCAGTCGGAGCTCGCTTCTGTCAAAAAAAATCATATAGATATTGCCAAAGGACTTTTCAAGGACGAACATCCTGTTTTTTCGGAAATTTCACTGTTTTTTGATGATATCGATTCTTTCTTGAGGAGAAACAAATCTCCGAATTACAATTTCGTTTACGACCAGGTGGTAAGCAGCGGAGAAATGATTTCCTCTAAAATATTAAGCGAATACCTTAATGACATTCAGTTTTTCAATCAGTGGCTGGATGCGAGAGATTATATAAAAACTGATAATTCTTACCGAGAAGGCGTAGTCAGCTGGAAAAAAACGGAAGAAAACATTTCCACGCTCAATAAAAATGTCTGCTATGTAACGCAGGGTTTCATCGGTTCGGATGAAAATAATTTTACGGTAACATTGGGCAGAGAAGGCTCCGATTACACCGCAGCGATTTTCGCTTACTGCATGAATGCGGATGCCATGACCATCTGGAAGGACGTTCCGGGTGTGATGACCGGCGACCCTCGGAAATTTGAAGACGTAAAACTGCTTTCCAATATTTCTTATGAAGAAGCGATAGAAATGGCATATTACGGAGCGAGCGTTATTCACCCGAAAACGCTGCAACCCTTGATGCAGAAGCAAATTCCGTTTTTTGTAAAATCTTTTGTAGAGCCGAAAGAACCGGGAACAAAAGTAAGCGTAACCGATAAAAACCAGCAGGAAGAATCCTATATTTTAAAAGAAAATCAGGTGCTGATGCGTATTGCTACAAGGGATTTTTCTTTCATTGCGGAAGAACATTTGAGTTTGATTTTCAATGAGCTGGCAAAAAACAAAATCAAAATTTCCTTAATGCAGAACTCCGCAATCTCGCTGGCACTGTGCCTGGAAGACAAATACAACAATATCGATGTGCTGAATGAGGAACTCAGCAAAACATTCAACACAGAAGTAACGAAAAACGTATCTTTGTTTACCGTCCGTAATGCCGACCTCAAAAATATGAGCCGTTTTTATCAGGATAAAAAAGTCCTGCTGGAACAGATTTCGAAGAAAACATTACAAATGGTTACGCAATAAAACGGCATCATTATGAGTCTCATTACCAAAAACGATTTAATCCTTGCCGCAGGTCTGGGCAAAATAGGATTCCTGAAAAGTCCCGCAGCATCGCTTATCATGAGGCTGAGTAAGATTAATGAAGTCAACAACTTATACAATAAACTGAAAGACAAGACAGGAAAAGAGTTTTTCGATTCTTTTGTCCGCGAGCAGGATTTAAAATATGTCGTTTTTGAGGAAGACCTCGCCAAAATTCCTAAAACAGGACCTTTCATTGTGGTTTCCAATCATCCTCTCGGTGCGATTGACGGGATTCTGATGTGCAAAATATTTTCCGAAATCCGCCCTGATTTTAAGGTAATGGGAAATTTTCTTCTTCAGAAAATCAAGCCTATGGAGCCTTATGTGATTTCCGTAAATCCTTTTGAAGGCGAAAGAAAGAAAATCCAAAGCAGTTCGGGTGGAATGCGGGAAACTTTGAAACACCTTGAAAACGGAGGCTGTGTTGGGATTTTCCCAGCCGGAGAGGTTTCCAACAAAAATAATCCGTTCAATGAAGTCCGCGATAAGGAATGGGAAAAACCCGCTCTGAAGCTGATTAAAATAGCTAAAGTTCCGGTCATTCCGATGTATTTTCATGCCACGAACAGCCGTTTGTTTTACAATATTTCAAAAATTCATCCTGATTTACAGACATTGATGCTTCCGGCAGAAATGATGCGCAAACGCGACAATCCTATCCGCATCAGAATCGGGAAAGCGGTTTCTGCAAAGGTGATTGACGAGCAGGAAGACATCAAAGAACTCGGCGAACTGCTTCAAAACAGGATTTACATGCTGAAATCTTACTACGAAAAAAGAAAAAGCATTCCCGAAATTCTTAAAATCCCCAATTTGAAACTAAATTTGGCTTTTGACAAAGATGAAAACATCGTTCAAAACATCATCGGTGAAACTCCAAAAGATGACATTCTGAAAGAAATTATAAAGTTAAGGGAAACGGATAAAGTTCTTTTCAAAAATGGGAATTACGAGGTGTTTTTCACCGGTTATGAGGAAATCCCGTCCATTATGCGGGAAATCGGGAGGCAGCGTGAAATTACGTTCCGTGCCGTGGGGGAAGGGAGCAATCTGCCTTTCGACCTCGATGAATACGATAAGCATTATTTTCATCTTTTCCTTTGGGATAATGATAATGAAAAAATAGCCGGCGCATACAGAATGGGATTGGGCAAGGAAATCATGAAAAAAATGGGAATTTCCGGATTTTACACGGCTTCTCTTTTTGAATTTGACCAAGAATTACAGCCCTTTTTCCGGAAAGTGATTGAAATGGGACGCGCCTATATTTCACAGGAATACCAGCAGAAGCCGCTTCCGTTGTTTCTTCTTTGGAGAGGAATTGTACACGTTTGCCTGAGAAATCCCGACCATAAATTCCTCATGGGCGGGGTGAGCATCAGCAATAAATTTTCGGAATTTTCAAAATCGCTTATGATTGAATTTATGCGTTCTCATTATTATGATTCCGCAGTTGCGCAGTATGTTCATCCGAAACATGAATTCAAAGTAAAGCTGAAAGAAAGAGACAAAAATATTTTCTTTGATGAAGTGGAATCCGACCTCAACAAATTGGATAAAGTGATTGATGATTTAGAGCCAGAAATGCGTCTTCCTGTTTTGATAAAAAAATACATCAAGCAGAATGCAAAGGTCATCGCTTTCAATGTAGACCCGAGTTTTAATGATGCTATCGACGGACTGATGTACATCCGCATCAGCGACCTTCCGGAAAGCACGATAAAGCCTGTTCTTGAGGAAATGAGCGAACAGATTCGCAAAGAGCAGGAAAAATAATCCCACTGAAAATCAGTAAGTTTTTATAAATTATAAAAAAATCCACCTATACATTTGCTTTGTATTGCAAAAGTTTCTATTTTTGCACCACTCAAAAACACCAAGAGTGCTGGTTTCTTAGCTCAGTTGGTAGAGCAACGGACTGAAAATCCGTGTGTCCCTGGTTCGATTCCTGGAGAAACCACGAGAAATTAAACAATTTCTAACAAAACCCCTCAAATCGCAGATTCTGAGGGGTTTTTCATTTTAGAGGTTTTCATAAAAAAACAATTATTCTCAAATTAAAAGGTGACCTTTCGGGTGACCTCATCATTTTTAAACTTTTTAGGTAACCGAATTCTCTGAAAAAGCCTGTTAATAAAGGTGTAGCAGATTTGAACATCTTGATTGGCAGGTCACCGGAAAGTAATTTTAACCTTTAAAGTCACCACTATGAATGCCAGAGTTTCGGTATTATTTTATGCCAAAAAATCCAAAGCAAAATCCAATTCCCGTGTTCCTATTTATCTGCGAATTACTGTAGATGGAAAACGTGCGGAGTTTTCTACAGGCAAAGATGTTGACATCAGTAAATGGAGCTCAGAATCAAGCCGGTTAAAAGGCGGTTCTGAGGAAGCACGTTCCATCAACAAGCATTTTGATATTCTGCAATCCAAAGTTTTGGAAATAGAAAACAGCCTTGTATTGTCGGGAGAACCTTTTGATGCTGCCGATATTAAAAATCTTTTGGCGGGTAAAAAGGAAACGGAGCGTTATCTGATTCCCATTTTTCAGGAACATAATGACCGGATGGAAAAACTCATCGGCAGGGAATATGCTTTGGCTACGCTGAAAAACTTTAAGACCTGTTTATTGCACTTAAAACAGTTTTTATGGAAATTCCATAAAAAGCCGGATATCAATATCAGAAAAATTGAACCTTCGTTTTTGAATGACTTCGACTTCTTTCTCCGGACGGTTGCAAAATGCAATAATAATTCTACGGTAAAGCACACGAAAAATCTCGCTAAAATCCTTAAAAACTGCTACCATAATAATTGGGTAGAAAAAGATATGGTAATGTATTACAAAGGGAAATTTAATGAGGTTACGGTCAATTTCCTGACGGAAGATGAAATAGAAACCATTCGGAATAAAGATTTTGCCGGAAAGGGATTAAATCTGGTGCGGGATATTTTCATTTTCAGTTGTTATACCGGACTGGCGTATATTGATATTTACAACCTAACGAACTGCCAAATCTCAACAGGCATAGACGGCAGTCTGTGGATTATGACCAATCGTCAGAAAACGGGAACGTCTTCTAACATCCCTCTCCTTCCCGTTGCTGAAGAGATTATAAGAAAATACGAAAATCATCCGGCAGTTTTACAATCCGGAAAATTACTTCCTGTTTATACCAATCAGAAAGTAAATGAATACCTGAAAACCATTGCAGAAAATTGTGAGATTAATAAGAAACTTACATTTCACGTTGCACGCCATACCTTTGCTACATCTGTGACATTAGGAAATAATGTTTCGATGGAAAGCGTCAGCAAAATGTTAGGACACAAAAGCATCAAAACCACCCAGCATTACGCGAAGATTCTGGATAAAAAAGTGAGTGAGGATATGAGATTACTAAAGGACCGTTTACAAGTGAATAATAAAAAGAAAATATTTGGATAACATTATTTGTAGTTAATAGAATTGAAACTGATTGTAAAAAACTTTTACTACCCTCAGCAAAAATTTAGAATACAGAAGTATTAAACGAAAAAATAAAATGACATCTATTTATAAGAATTTATAGTGGATAAACCCAAAATATTTAAGTCCTCTTTTGAAAAATTATCGACAATTCTCTGACTAGTCTTTATTTTTTTATTAACTACGTTTTTTCTTAGTTGAGAACAAATCATTATTATCAATTGAAGTTCGGTTTCATCAAAACTATATATTTCACCATTCACATAGTTAACCTCAATTTCTAACCTTTCTTTTTCAAAATTGTAATTAAATTTCATATAACATTCATAACTCTCATAGAGGTTATGATCGGAATGAGCTACGAAAGTATTTCTCAAATTAATCATTCTTTTATGAAAATCCAAAAAACTTATCTAAATCAAGTAAATCATCTGGAAAATTTTTTTCAATAAATTTTTCATCGAGTGAACTTCTTTTCTTTGAAGCATTAAAACATTTCGCATAGGTCGTTATTATAGATTTGAACAGACTTTTCTTAATAATCAAGTTATTATCAATATAACTATCAGAATTTATAGTTGTATATTCGTTTACCCTATAATCAATCAGAATTGAGGCTGTATCAATAACAAAATTTAAATCATTTTCTAAAGAGCAATATGATAAATATTGGCTAATTATTTTATCTTTTTTTAAAATTATTGAGTTCTTAGGTATTTCTTCTTTTAATCTGTACTCAAAAGTATTCTTATCTTCCTGTTCGTATAGTTTATAGCTTTTCATATATTAAATATTTTTGTTTTAAGCGAATGTAAACAAAATTAATTTTAATTCAGTCACCCCATCACCCTCTCAAAATACCTTCCCAGCGAAACAATCCTCTCCTCATTTTTTGTATTGATGTATCTGCGGAATACCTGTTCCGTACTATGCCCCGTAGCTTCCATCAGCAAAGGCGTGGGAATTTTTCCGTAAAAGTTCGTGGCAAAACTCCGCCTTCCGATATGGCTGGAAACCGTTTCCCATTTCTCTGTTTCCGTATCTTTTGAGCGGAAAGCAGTTCTTATTCTTGCTTTCACAGAATTCTTTAATTCTGAAAGCCTCGCAATCTCCTTTATCTGACTGTTGTATTCCCGCATTTCCATTGGTTTCGGAAACTGCCCGTTGTTTCTTTTAATAACCTTTAAAACAACCGGATGAAGAGGAAGCACAATCTCCTTTTTCGTTTTCTTCTGAGTAAAAGCAATACAGATTCTTCCGTTGATTTCCTTGAGCTGTTCTTTTTTGAAACCCATAAAATCCGAAAACCTTTGTCCTGTATAACAACTTATCAACAGCCAGTCCTTTGCATCCTGCAATTCCTCAGGAACATTCGTCTGCTTTATTTGTTCAATCTCCCTTTCCGTCAGCGTGACAATTTCCCTCTGCTGTTTCTCTCGTCTTATTTCCAGTTCCTTCACGCAGGTCTTTATCCTTTTTCTCTCAGCGAAGTTTAAAATCGTTTTCACAAAATGAATGCTTCTGTATATCGTATTATCACTGTATTCTTCCTCCTTTCCGAACCTCACGAAATCCCTCACAAAATCAGAATTGATTTTCTCTATATACAGCCTTTCACAGCGAAATCCCTCGAAACGTTCCATTAAATGAAAGAATACTTTATATCTTTTATAGGTAGAGTGGCTTATCAGGTCTATTTTTGTATCCATATACCATTTTATAAAGAACAGCAGGGAGTTTTCAGAAAGTTCCGGTTTCTTTCCTGAGCAAATGTCTTTTATTCTCTTTGCCATTGCCCTTTGCATCGGTTCTTTTCTTTCCTCCTTTCTTTCTGTGATATATTCCGTCAATTGCAGTTTTATCTCATCAAGTTTAGCGTTCAGTCTTTTGTATTTTTTCAGGTAAATATTCAGCGGACGCTGTTTTTCCTTATCCCAATCCGTTTCGGGGATTCTTAAAGAGGTACGGAAAGTATAGGATTGTTTTTGTTGTGTATCGGTAAGGGTAAGGTGAATGTTTTTTAGAGTTCCGTTTTGCGGGAGGAAGAATTCAAATGTCATTTCGCTGTAGTTTAAATGGTTTATTCTCAGCGAATGTATAACAAAAATAGTAGTCCTGCATAGACTACTATTTCAGTGCAAAAGTACACAAAATTTTCAAATATCAAAATCCGTAACAAATTATGAATAAAATCATTAAAGGAAATTAAGCCTGCAATCCTTTATGAGTTCATTCTTTTAAAGCCGTAAGGAATAACACTCCCTTTCCATTTTTTGTGGATAAAAATTACTGTGCTGTAAGCGAATAGGTTGCAATAGTAGTCTATGCAGGACTACTTTTTAATCCAGATGATGAAAAAAAGGATTCCGGAAACACAGATGAACAATCCGTTCCATCCACTGAATAAAGGGTGGTTCGGATTTTTATGCTTACTTTTTTCTTATACTTTTCCGGCTCAGATATATGTGTCGGAAAGTGCATCTCTATATGTTCACAAGAATACGGTTGTGCATTCCGACAGTATTAAGATAAAATCCGAATCTTCTTTTCCGTCCGAAAATTCCAAAATCTACATTTCCAAAGAAGCACTTGCTTATAATGTACAGGCAGAATTGGTATTTCTGCCTTCCGAAAAGGAAATAAGCAGTAAAACAAAATCCCATTGTATTGCAAAGTCCCGAAAATCGGAAAAACCAATTGCAAAAGAACAGAAAACCCTTCCTCAAAAATCGGAAAGCGTTTACAAGCCTGAGAACAGCACCGGAAATTTTTATTTCTATGCCTTACAAATAAAATCCGGCGTTTCCTCAGGTTCGTCTTTTTCAGGAAAAAAATCAGTGGCTGCCGATGAGGCGGATTTTGCAGTATTATTCTCCGTTCCTTTCCGGACACAGACTGTCTTTTTTCAGGAACTGAAAATTCCCGTTTCTTATAAATCGGCATACAGCATACGCCCGCCGCCGTATTTTCTTTTTTCCTAAGTAACCTGAAGTCGGGATAATATTTTTTAACCATTAAGGGATTAAGATTTTAATAAAAATATGCCTTAATAATCTTAATGAAAAATCAATTTATTGATGTCTTAGCAAATTAATGAGCATTTTTTACTCAATTTCTTAATGTTGAAAAATAAAGGAATAAACAAGGTTTATTCTTAAGAATAACAGGCTCGTATCCCCAATCGAGGTTAAGAAAAGCCGGAGAATCAGACTTTCCAGTGAACAACCGGCTATAACAGAAGCAATCTATTAAATAACACTATGATTAAAACATTATTATTCGGCTCAATGCTGATAGCTCCTGTATTGGGTACGGCACAGAATACCTTGTATTTTGAGGATTTCCAGACCGGAGCAGCCTTACAGACTTTGGGCTACACCCTTTCAACGACAGCAATACGCCTCAGGGTTCATATAACGCCCTTTTCGGAGGCAATGCATGGATATCGCAGTTGTGGCAGGAAGAGGGAACGAACCGCACCGCGTCGTCAACCTCATATTTTATAAATGACAATCCGGCAGACCGCTGGATGATTATGCCTGCGGTTACCATTCCTGCAGATGCAGCTTCGGCAGCATTGTCTTTCAAAGCAAGGTCGCACGACTATGCACCGTATCAGGACGGCTTTGTCCTGAAAATTTCCACGACAGATGTTCAGAAAGCATCTTTCACGACGGATTTGCTTACCGTTACCGCAGCACCTTTTGCTTCGCTGGCGTCAATAGCACCTACTGTTGTGGATTTGACGGCGTATAAAGGGCAGACCGTATATCTGGCGTGGGTAAACAACACTGCGGTGGGAAATCTCCTGAGCATCGACAATATCCGCATCACTTCAAACGGAGCGTTGTCCGTAGCCGGAGTAAAAACGGAAAAGACCTCTGCAATCTATCCTAATCCCGTAACCGATTCCTTTGAAATCAGTAATGCTTCGGACATTGTTTCCGCAGCGGTTTTTGATGCATCGGGAAGAATGGTGAAAGAATACGGAAAAGAGCAGAGATACGACATTTCTTCCCTTGCTTCCGGAACATATCAGGTAATTATCAAAAGAAATTCAGGGACAGAAACCCAAACAATTATCAAAAAATAGAATCTATGATGAAACAAAACAATCACATTACGAAGAAAGCATTAGGATTGATGATGCTTCTCTTCATGTCGGCGGCAATGCTGTATGCCTTTGTGCCGGCGCTGAAAGAAACGCGTTTCGGAAGTTTTGCGGCAGCCGCACCTTCCCTTTCGCTGACCAAAACCGACGTAACCTGTCCGGGTAACGGAACGATTACGGCTGCGGTAAACGAACTTCCGCCGGGTGCGGGAGTAACCTATGAATACTGGAACAATGCAGCTCCTGCAAACGTTTCTCAGTCAAGCAACGGTGTTATAGTAGGGCTTAATGCCGGAACGTACACCGTAAGAGCGTATGTAACCTCCGGAGCAAGCACGCAGACCTATCAGGAGAGCATTACCCTTACCAGCAGTTATGTCCCGATTACGGCAAACTCTACCGTAACACAAACTTGTCCCGGTGCAAGTACGGGAACGATTACCGTAAATGCTACACAAGGAACGCCTGTTAATTATCAGGTTATTTCTGCTCCGGCGGCATATCCCAATCCGCTTCCGTACAATCAGACCTCCAATGTGTTTACGGGGCTTCCGGTAGGAGTTTACCAAATCAGGATTTATGATTCCTGCGGAGAGTACAATACCATTACTGCAACGGTAGCGGCTTATCCTAACTTATCAGGATATATCTATCACTTTACTCAAACAAGTTGTACCAGTGCTACAATCAGACACGTAGCAGGGCATTGGGCATTTCCGGTTACTATTGAAATGGTTGTAAAGGAGGGCACGTCTGCATCAGGAACGGTAATTGCCAGCAATACCCATACTTATAATGCAGGAGACCCGGAAGTTACCAGTGCGGGAACGGATTGGTCAAATGTATATCAAACTATTGATAACTTTCCTGCTAACCATACTTTCCCCATAAGGGTCGAAACCAAAATTACCGATGCCTGCGGGAGAGTATATACCTATAATACTGTAAGAAGAAATGAATTAATATTAAAACCAAAATGTCTGCCGTCAGTAGGATTTGGTTGGGATATTACCAGCTGGAATTCTCCTTATGTTGATGACAGAAACCCGAATGCCGTATATCCTATTACGGTGGCATGGGTGAATACGGCTAATCCTGCGGATTCAGACTCTCAAACAATAACAAATTCCGGTCAGTGGACAGGAGATGTTTTAGGTTTAACGCAAGGAGCAACTTATCAGGTAACCATTACCGATGCCTGCGGAAGAACCCGCACAGGTACTACAACTGTTGGCGGAGACCCGTTGAATGTAGGACAGACTGCCTTTATTACTGCACTGCCTACCTGTAGAGACGGTTACTGGCTGTTTTATGCGGGTACAGCCCCTCCCGTAGCCGGTACGCCTACGGAACACAATGAAAAGATTGACCAAATTATAGTAGTACAATCTCCTCCGGGAGGTGCAGCCGTTGGTAGCAGCCTTCCTGTCAACCTTAACTTATGGGATTGGACTTCCGGACTACACGTAGCAGGGCATTATGTATTTGATGTAAGAATGGGCTGCGTGGTACAGAGAATCACCGTTGATGCTCCGGCATACGGAACTGAACTGACAAGTGTGGATGTAACGCCGTCATCAACCTGTAATACAGCAGATGTAACGATTAACCATACCTACACACAAGACGGCAATCCTATTCCTGACCCTACTACCGGAGTGGGAGCTTACGGTGTTATTCAGTATGCATTAGTACCGACAGGAGTTCCCGTTGCCCCGTCGAATTATCAAGCTAACAAGACATTTTTAAATGTACCGAACGGAACGTATGATATATATATGACATTTTCCAGAACTACTTCCACTTCTTGTAACAATAAATTAATGGGACAGGTAACCGTAAATAATACAGGTCCTCAGATACAGGCAACCTACGGTTTCCTCTGCCAGTCGGGAGCAAATGCAGGAAAATACGGAATAACCGTTGACGCCACAGGTACGGGAACTGTAGAATATGCCATTACGGCAGTCAACGGTGCTCCGGTAGCATCTCCGGTATGGCAGGCTTCCAATGAATTCAACGGACTGGACAACGGGGTATATACCATTACCGTAAGAGACAACTGCGCCACCACATCTACGGTATTCTCCACCTATGCCTATTCAAATCCGCGGGTAAGAACCACAGGATTATGTCCGAACAGTGATGGTTCCATTTATGTACCTTATGTACCCGGATTTACCTATCAGTGGTCTAAAGACGGTACACCTCTGACAAACGGCGGGCATATTTCGGGAGCGGATACCAATATCCTTACTTTCGCACCGTTCTCTACAACTGATGAGGGAGTATATACCGTACGTGTAGTATACGGAACCTGTATCGATGAAGTGTACAGCATCACCATCAGCGACCAGTCCCCTAATTCCGGAGCGGATTTCACATCACCGCAAATCTGTCTGGATACCGTAACACAGCCGATAGACCTGAGCTCTTATTTATCTTCCGACGCACAGCCGAACGGAGAATGGGAACTGGTAAGCGGTACGGGAGGAACACTTACGGACAATATGTTCGATGTTACCGGAATTACTTCCAATAGTACATTTGTTTTCAAATACATTACCAAAGGATACTGTAATCTGGAAGACGAAGCCTTAATCACGCTTAACTTCGAAAGCTGCGCATGCTATAATCCTGCCAACACAACCGGAAACGGTACGGACACCAAAGTAGGTATCACGCTGCTGAAAAGAGCGGGAGCAGATGCACCGGACAACTGGCCGATGGTAAGAAAATCCGGACACATCGCATTGGAATCCAACACCAAAGGATTTGTTGTTACCAGAATGGCAACGGCGGATTTACCAAACATCACCACTCCGCAGGAAGGAATGATGGTGTATGACACCACTGATAAATGTCTTAAGATTTATTCGGAAGGAGCATGGAAATGTTTCAGCACTCCTGCTTGTCCGTAAAAGCCCCCTGTCCCCCAAAGGGGGAAAAGGCTCTAAATATTATTTTAATAACATAATCTAACCACACACCGGCTCCCCTTCCCTTTGGGGAGGGGTCGGGGGTGGGGCTAATAATTAAAACAATGAAAAAATACATTTCAATAACAGCACTTGCCGTTTTCGGTATGGCATCATCTCAGGTCATCATCGGGGATGAAACGGGAACAGCAGCAGATAAAACTTCGGTTTTATTGGACTTTGCAGAGGGAGAGAACAAAGGGATTATTCTTCCTTATGTAAGAACATTACCTACGGGAGCAGGACTGGCAGAGGGAACAATACTTCTCGATGCCGTAGATGCCACCAAAGCCAAAGTAAAATATTACAGAGGAAACAACGACTGGTTCGACCTGAGCAGCAATAATGAAGCGGACATCTCAAATGCAATGACCAGCCAGCCTTCAACAGCAGAAACTACAACCAAAGGAGCGATTATAGGTTCAAATACATCCTCAGCCGACGGTGTTTTGATTTTAGAATCAACAGATAAAGCAATGGTTCTGCCGCAGGTAGAAGACGTAGATGATATTATCAAACCTGCTCCGGGAATGATGGTGTACGTTACTGGCACGACAGCCAATCCTAATAAAAGACTCGCTGTTTTCAACGGCGGAGGCTGGACTTTCTGGAAACCGCAATAATTTTCAGCCTTGTCAAGGTTTCAAACCTTGACAAGGCTTTAAAGAAGAGAAGACGTTCTTTGACATATTTGGTTTACACGTTTTTATTGAAAATGTTTTTTTGTAGATTTGTATTGAAATAAAAAAATATAAAATGGGACAAGTCATATCCATAGAGTACCCTGAATATTTAGCCAATTCAATGCGGCTGAATGAAAAAGAATTCGGAAAGGAAATAAAAATTTCCGCTCTTGTAAAATTGTATGAGATTGGGAAAGTTTCGTCGGGAACAGCGGCTAAAGTATTGAAAATATCCAGAGTGGAATTCCTTGAGCTTTTAGGGAAATACAATGTTTCCCTGTTCAATTATCCGGCAGAGGATTTGCACAGAGATATAGAAAATGCGTAAAGTTGTTTCTAATACGACACCGGTTATTTCACTTTTAAAAATCGGAAAGCTTCACATACTGAAAGATTTGTATGGAGAAATTTTGATTCCTTTGGAAGTTTTCAACGAGATTGAAGCCGGAAAAAACAAAGCATTCTATACGGATTTGTCAAAAATCGAATGGATAAAAATTGAAAAAATCCGGAACGAAACATCATTATCTTACTTTCTGGATTTGGACAAGGGAGAAGCAGAAGCCATCATTCTGGCAACCGAAAAAGAAGCAGACCTGATAATTCTGGACGAAACTTTAGGAAGATTTTACGCCAGACATGCAGGTTTAAAGATAACAGGAACAGTGGGAATTCTGCTAAAAGCTAAACAAAAAGGATACCTCCCGGAACTGAAACCCCTCCTCTTTGAATTAAAAGCGAAAGAGGTTTGGTTCAGCAATAATTTTATAAAGGAAATTCTGAAACTCGCAGGTGAAGAATAAAAGAAATTCCTAATCTGCCATAACACAAAAACGTGTAAACCAGTATTCAAAAGGTTTACACGTTTTTTGTTGCGCACAATTCAAGGTTCAGCAATATACGTGCAATCCAATAATTTTTTTCAGCCTTGTCAAGGTTTGAAACCTTGACAAGGCTTTTAAAACTGCTGAGCCTCAACCTCAGCCTTAACCTTAAAATTATAACAGTATGCCAATCAAATACAACGTTATCGAAAAAAGCCAGCCCGGCGTAGCCGGAGGCGGGACAAAGAAATGGTACGCCACTGTTGCCAACGACGGCGAACTGAGCATAGACGACCTTACCAGACAAATCGAGAAATTCTCCGCCCTTTCGGAAGCCGACATCAGAGGCGTAATCATCGCTCTGGAAAACGTGATACAGGACAATCTTGCCAACGGAAAAATTATCCGTCTGGATAAATTAGGAAGTTTCTATCCGTCTCTGAGCAGCAACGGTGCGAACACGAAGGAGGAATTTGACGTCAGTTTCATCAAAGAAGCCAAAGTAAACTACCGACCGGGAAAACGCATCAGCAATGCCCTGAAAACAACAACTTTTAAAAAGGTATAGCAGGCTTGAAGTTGGAGAACTTCACGTTAGAAGTTACGCAACTTCAAGCCTGTAGTTGCTCAACTTCAAGGCAGGCAGCAGGAGGCGAGCCGCGAAGCGGCTCAACAACAATAGCAACGGGTGCAACCCGTTGGAGGGTGAAAACAAAACACAAATGAATTTCAAAAACATCCACATCGGACAAATGATTGAAAAAGAGGTTGCAGAACGCGGGATAGAACTATCCCGCATCTGTAATTTCCTGAAATGTACGCAGGAAGAAGCAACGGAAATGTACAAACAGGAAAACCTCCCTACCGATATTCTCCTGAAATGGAGCAAGCTTTTGGATTATGATTTTTTCAGGCTGTACACTCAGCATTTGATTCTCTACGCTCCGGCTTCTTCTCCTGCCGAAAAGACAGAAAAACACAGGAAAACAGCCCTTCCTCAGTTCAGAAAAAGCATATACACCAGAGAAATCATTGATTTTATTCTCGAGCAGGTGTCAACCGGAGCAATGACCAAAGAGGGAGTAATAAAGCGTTATAAAATTCCCAAATCAACACTTTATAAGTGGATAGACAAATACGGAAAAACAGACAGATGAAAAACAGAGCACAAAATAAAAAAACCGAATCACTGATTGGTCTTTCAAAAAAGGAAGTGGTAGAAAGATTAGGCGATGACTTCAATTTCTATCCCGCTAAGGAGTGGATATACACTCTGAAAAAATACTGGTGGGGACAGTCGAAAAAACTCTATCTCGAATTTGATAAGGAAGACAAAGTAATCCGTCAATATACAAAACGTTCTTATGAAAAATAGTCCGCCTGATTACAAAATGACTTACACAGATACTCAGGAAAATTCCAACAACCCTTTATAAACAGATAGAAAATATGGCAAAGGAAATGAAAATCAGCAATGAGGAAAGTATTAAAATAACGATAGTTTTTTTTACTTTTCTTTTATTTTTAGATGCTTCGTTTATAGTGTTTGTTCCGAAACTGTTTGAGGTAAACCTTATTTTGCTGATATGTTTTACAGTATTCGTTTTTCTGATAATAGTATGGCGGATTTTGATGTTAAAAATTGTAGTTCTCGAAACCAACTCTATAATCTTCTCTCTGAAATACAAATACTTGTTTCGGCAAAGCAAACAAACAATTCCGGCAATTGAAATGCCTGTTGATAAGATAGAATACTGCAAAATGGAACAAGGATTTCCAAATTCATTTCTGATATTGAAAATAGATACCGCCAAAGGAAAGAAAAAGATTTATCACAATTTAGGATTTCTGTCCCGAAAGCAGGCTGATGATTTCAGAAAAGTTTTAATCAATGCAAAACCCGATTCCAATGAGACCGGACTATAAAAACATCTACACCGACATCCTCCACAGAAAATACCCCGAAAAGAAGAAAGAATGTCTTCCGCTGATTCGGGAAAAGAAAACCCTTTCGGTTTTAGACATCATCGAGCTGAACCGCAAAATCTTCGGAACTTCCCACGAAACCTTTGAGGCAAATCAAAAACACCGCTCTTACAGCAAAGCCGATATCATGCAGATTTTAGATTATCAGAAAAAGAACAATCTTAATAATATACAGTTGGCACGGCATTTTAAGCTCAGCAGAAATACGGTAACGAAGTGGAAGAAGATATTTCAGATATAAAAAATGAAAACGTAAGGAGGCAGATTCAGCCTCCTTTTTTAATGAAAAAACACCAATGGATAAAATCGAAATATTATTACAAAACCTTACCGAACAGCTTACTTTCATTGACCTGGAAGTGGATGATATTCTCCTGAAGTGTGAAAAATCGGTTGAGATAGCTGTTGAATCAATACAAAAATTAAAAAGGGAAATTGCAAAATCCGGTTTTAGGTCAGAATTTGAAGAAATTCGTTTTTTCAAGGAAATAAAACCTTTATTTACTTCAAAAAGAATTTACCATAATTCGATTTACAGGATAGAGACCAAAAAACCTTCAGGAAGCACAAGAATATTGAAGAAATATTATAATAATGAACTCGAAAAACTCAAAAGATATTTCGACGACAATCTGGATTTTTACAAATATTACCGAACGAAAAGCACCTATCTGGACTATAAATATTTTGTAAGAAGCTCTTTTGACATCAAACAAAGTCTTGACAATTTTTATTATGAAGCCGACCTTAATTTCACGACCTCCCACGATTTCAAAATTGCCAAAATCCTCGCTCACGACCTTCTACAGCTCTATCTGGAAGATAAATTGAAAACATTGGAACGAAAAAACGACAAGCTGAATACCCAACGCAACCCCAACGCGAAACTGCTGTGGACGGGCTCAAAAATAGCATTGACGGAATTATTATACGCACTCCAGACCGAAGGCGTCTTCAATAACGGAAGCCCGTATAATAATCAGCAGAAGCCGAAATACCTTTGCTTTGACGATTTAGGAACAGAGACCTCATCCAAATATTTCGGCAATGATTGCAACGTAATGGCAGAAATCCTTTTGACCAGATACGATTTATTCAAAGAAAAAGGCATCCTTACCCATATCACCACCAATCTCTCTGCAACTGAAATTGAATCCCAGTACGGCAACCGCCTCCGCTCCCGAATGCGGGAAATGTTTAATTTATTTGGTTATGAGGAAACTTCGGGGGATAAGAGGAAGTGACAATAAATTTTGTCCCAAATTTTGTCAAAATTTGGGACAAAATTTTATAAAAACTACACAGTTTAATCTTGATTTGGGAAATACTTTTTTGACTTCAAAAATTAAATTTTCCAATTATCGATTAAGATTTTCGAAAAACAGGAAACACTGTATCATATTGATATTGAAACCCAGGTAGATAAAAATGATATTAGAAGAGATAATTATTAAAGTAGATATTATATGATAGTATATGATAGTATCTGTAAATATATTATATTTGCTATGTGCTACACATTGTGTAGTTAATAGCGAACAAAGTATGATTAAAGAAGCTGCTAATACATATAATTATATTGATGCTTATTTAGATGATGTTAGATCTAAAGGAAGATTTGCTTTTACTTTAGATGAACTTAAGGGTAGTTTTGCCAATAATAGTGATAAAGCAATATTACAAAGTTTGCACAGGCTGAAATCTAAAAATAAAATTGTTCAGGTTAGGAAAGGGTTTTATACGCTGCTCCCGCCGGAATATTCCTATCAGGGCATTATACCAACGAATCTTTTTATTGATGATATGATGAAGGCTGCGGAAAAGGATTATTATATTGGTGTTACCTCTGCCGCTGCTATCTATGGAGCCTCCCACCAGCAGACAATGGAAACATTTGTAATTACAAAAAAGCCTGCGTTAAGGAGTATCAAAAACAATAAAGTAAAAATAAATTTTTTAGTAAAAAACGAATGGGAGGACGAAGATATCAATAGGATAAAGACTGATGCTGGTTACATAAAGGTATCCTCTCCGGAGCTTACGGCATTGGATCTTCTATACTATATTGAGAGAATAGGTATTGATAGGACTGTTACCATATTAGAAGAATTGTGTGAGATTTTAAAACCGGCGAAGCTTTTTAAAACTGCTAAGAGATATAATCAGCTTGCAGCAATACAAAGATTAGGTTTTTTATTGGAAAATGAACTGGCTGATGAGGATTTGGCACAATC
Organism: Bergeyella sp.; assembly: GCA_049841315.1. Lineage (GTDB taxonomy): Bacteria > Bacteroidota > Bacteroidia > Flavobacteriales > Weeksellaceae > JASGDB01. Next base: position 38,911 of record JASGDB010000031.1, read on the forward strand.
ACTATACCCATTAATTGAAAATAAAAAAGGGGCAAATATTCCCTTGTTTCCTGGAAGAAATAAAGAAGGAGAAATAAACAGTAAATGGAGAATTATTAAAAATGTAACTATAGAAAGTGATTTATGATACCCAGAAGATATATTGAAGAATGGAAGAAAATCGCACCCTGGCCGGATAACAGCCAGGTAGAACAGGATTTAGTAATATCAAGAGCTTTGGTGGAAATATTTTCAGATCCTTTTCTGAAAGAACATTTAGCGTTCAGAGGAGGAACGGCATTGCATAAATTGTATTTAGAACCTCCGACAAGATATTCTGAGGACATTGATTTAGTACAAATTAAAGAAGGACCGATTAAACCTATTTTGGAAAAATTGGGAAAAGCTCTTAAGTTTTTAGGAACAAAAAGAACGGTAAAACCACGAGCACACAATAATACAATAGTCTATAGGTTTGAATCCGAAATACCGCCGGTAATTAATATGCGTTTGAAAATTGAGATTAATTGCAGAGAGCATTTTAATGTGTATGGTATTGTGAATGTCCCGTTTGAAGTGAAAAATGAATGGTTTTCCGGAAAATGTGAAATTCCTACATACAGATTAGAAGAGTTATTGGGCACCAAATTACGGGCTTTATACCAGCGGAAGAAAGGAAGAGATTTATTTGATTTGGATTTAGCATTAAAAAAATATGATAATCTGAATATCAATCAGATTATTGAATGTTATAAAAAATATATGAATTTTTCTGACGGCACTCCTCCATCCCGGAAAATGTTTTTGAAAAATATGGATTTAAAAATGGAGGACAAGGAATTTAGAGAAGATATCTACACTATTTTAAAACCAGGTGTAGAGTATGATAATGATAAAGCTTACGAAAATGTAAAAACAAGTCTTTTGGAAAAGATTTAAAATGAGAGAACAAGAAGAAAAATATAATTTGCCAAAAAGCTGGATAAATGTTTCCTTAGGGGATATTTTATTCTTGGAGTAAGCATCATTTTTTGTGCGGTGTGTTTTACCCGTTTTTTCCGGTAGGTTTAATAATCCCTTCTTCTCCCCAAAATCAGATCATCGATTTGAAAATCAAATTTATCATATTGATCCGTAAAGGAAATTTTGTTTTCAAACAGAGCTTTTTCCACCGCAAATTCTCTGTATTTATTCAGTATCCCGCCCTCTAAAAAAATACAGACAGAGCTTTTATTATTATCAATAGAATGCTGTACATCTTTTACCCAAAAGGAATTCCATCCGATTTTAGCTTTAATGAAGAAAAAATCAAAAGTTTCATAAACTCTCGGAATTGCCGGAACTGTAAGCCAAAAAGAACAATAGTTATCATAATAACGTATGTAGAGTAAAACCTCGATTCCCGATTCTGTATAAAATAACTCCGGATGATTTTCATTGAGTTCCAAAATCCCGTTATAAATCTCCTGTAACCATTTAGAAATCTTTGTAGATGGATATCCGCTCAATTTGGAAATCTGAGTAATGGTCATATGTTCTTCCGCAAAATAATCCTGTTCCAGAATCCATTTCAGAAACTCATTATACTCTTTCCCGTTGTTTTGGGATAATAATAGTTCCGACCATTTGGTCATATTCTGTAAACAATGCAAATACTCGATGGTTGAAGCCTTATGAATAAATTTTGGGCGTTCTTTTCTTCTTGCCATTTTTATTTTTAAAATTAAGTAAAATCGGGAGTATCAAAAAATAAAAAAAGGAAAGCAAGATAGGAGGCTTCCTGAGCCAGCCGCTATGTTCTGTAAAGGTCACGCCCTTCGGGTTTTTGGAAAAAATTTAAAAGGATTATAAAACAATTCCGTTATTAATTTGCAAATGATTGGTAACCGAACTTCTGTCAAAAAATTTTTTCCAAAAAACCTTGACAGAACGCCACGCCCCCTTTAAAAAGGCTTTCTTTTTTTCTTTTTTTTCGGTTTTTTCTTTGTTTTCTTTTGAAAAATTTTCGGTGGAGGAAAATTTTAAGCCTATTGTAAAAACACCAAAACGACAACAAGGTAAATGAACATTAATGAAGTAAAAATTAATAAGCCTCTCGATTTTGAGAGGCTTATTTGTTCCGCAGTCACCACAACTTTTACTTTCGGAACTTGCTTTTTATATTTCTGATAAGAAATTTGACCAATAAGGTTGCTGTAAAACTTGAGATTCCGCCTACAGCAGCCAATAATATGGTCTTGATGAGGTCTTCGGTCTGTATATTGACAAAGATAGTCAGAATAGTCCCGAATGCCGTGCTGACTTTTGTTGAGTTATCCACGTAATTCATAACAAACTATTTTAAAATGTATGAAATGACTACTCACTGTCTCTGTAAACAGCAGTCTGACTGATTGCTGAGGCAATTCCGCCGGCAACTGCTAAATATCCGGCGACCGTTACAACAACCGCAGGAAGCGAAACCGGAGCTGTGGCAATCACTCCGCTTAATGCCGTCAGCATCAGACCTATATTTCTTATCGTTTTAAAGAATTTCGGAGTCGGCTCCTGAATTCTTTCTATTACCTTTTTCATTGAGTTGATTTTTTAATGATTAATTCAATTACAAATCCTTTTTCCAGATATGGAAAAACAATTTCTTTCAATCGTTCAAAAGCAATCCGAGATTGGATTCCTTTTCCTTCTCCGGTCAGTTCCGATACCGGAGCAATACATCCGTTCAGTTCTTTCAGGGCATCATTTGCAGGATGAAATAAAATCAAATCTCTGTTTTTCACGTTCATCAATTCCAAATGCCATTTGAACTGCTGGCTGAAACGCTTTCTGATACGGTAGATTCCTTCGGGAATGCAGGAAACCCTTCTTTGATTATTTTTCCACGGAAGTTCAATCGTTTTACAGATTTCCTTTCCGTTGAAAAATAAAATTCCATTGGTTCCAGAAGAAAAATACCTTCTTTCTAAAATCATTTTCATTATCAGACAATAACATCAATGATTTTCAGAGCGTTGAAAGCACCGTTTTTAAGCGGATACATCTGTCCGTTCACCTCCTGAAAGAATTCTGTTCCCAAAGCCAGAAACAAAGGATGCGTAGAATTGGCGGGTAACACCAGCGGAATGTCAATCGCAGCGGTCGGGGTATTATCCCACGGAAAGATAGCCGTTTCTCCAACCGGAGCAACATAAACTTCCGTTTCAAAATCAATTTCCATTGCAGCAGCGGTTAGTTTGAAATGAGTCGTTCCTCCAGGAGCTGCAATCATATTTGCCGGGACAAATGGTTCAAAGGTTACACCGGCATCGCCTGTTACCCGGTCAAGTGTTTTCTCCCACGGAGCGTAGACCGTATTTCCTAATTTTCCATTTTCATTGAAATCGAAATTGATAAGCAGTTCCGCTTCGCCGTCAATAACATTTCTTTCCCCTCTCGGATTGGTAGCATCCATTTTAATGACTTCCACCATCTTTTTGGTCAGCCGGCTGACCATTCGGCTGTCATTCACGTTTTGCAAAAGCTGTCGGATAGAGTTTCTGAGAACTTTTCCCGCTTTTCCTGCCCTTCCGAATTCGGCACCGTTTTCTCTGGTTCTTTGGAAAGCCGGGTCATTCCGGATTCTCTCTGCCGAAACACCGCCTTTTTCTCTGGCTAAATAGCCGTCTTTGGACTTGTAGAAGGTAATCCCTCCGATAGTACCGTCCAGTTTGATAATACTTTTTTGTCTTGCCATTTTCTTAAGTTTTAAAAAAATTAATTTTAGAATGATGAGGTTCATTCTTTCAAACCTTTGCGAATTCACAAGACAAAATTTCATAAAACGAAGAAGCAGAACAAGTTTCTGTGCCGTTACAGGTAGTTTTTGCCGAAATGGTCAAAAGTTTCTTTTTGGGGAAGAAAAGGAAATGTTTTACATTTGCAGAGTCACCGCAGAATCAGTATAGTAACTCCTGACCAAAAGTATGGATAGAGTATGAAACGACTACCTCAAAGACTCTGCATTTATCCTAAAGATATTGTAAGAATTACAGGAAAAAGTGAACGCTTTTCCCGTAACCTCATCCGGCGTATCCGTATTTCTTTAGATAAGGAAGAACATCAGTTTATTACAATAGAAGAGTTTTGCACCTATGTCGGGATTGATATGGAAAAAGTAAAGGAAATTATAAGAGATTAACCCGTTCAAAATTTGTGTATCTTCCCTGAAATCCGTATATTTGTATCAATACGATTTGACAATATTTGTTCAAATTTCCGAGGTGGAATATTCGGTTACCTAACAAAATCAATCTTCCAAAAGCTTTTATTACAAAGCAAAAGGACGAGAAACATATATTCCTGGAGAAGCCACAAAATTAATTTTTCAAAACACTATGTATCAATTACATAGCGTTTTTTATTTGCCGTTTTCTTATTGAAAGTCCCACGAAAATCCCACTTCATTTTTAAAAGTTCAATTTTGTTACTTTTAAATTTTCTTCGCTCCACCATTTGGGGGAGCAAGAATAATGTCGTTTTTGGCGACATTATCATTTTGGATAAGGTTTCAAATTGCAATATCAAAGTAGTTTTTGCCATTTTGGGCGAAAAATATAATATCGGTAAAAATGACAATTAGCGGGTTTATGAGAATGACACCATAAAAGTAAGTTTTCTTACATTTATGGAATGTCTGATAATGAGATTTTACATACCCAAAAATCTGGGTATGTAAATTATATTCACTTAATAATGAGATTTTAGCGTAATTCCGTTCTTTTAAATAAAATTGTCGTAGTGTTGCACTATACCGCCTTTTCTTTTTATCTCTTCCATTTGCTCTAATACTTCTCTTTCGAGGTCGTTTTGCGGTGTTCTCCAACCTCTCTCTAAATAACGATAGATAATTGCTGGGTCATCGTATTCGTCTTCTGGTTTGTTGTATTTAGAATTGTTTTCGTTTATCTCAAATTCAACGTCGTCAATTACTATTTTTTCTGTCTTTGCCATAGCCATAAATTTATATTCTGCTGAAAATAAAATCTGCCGGAATGTGTAATGTGTTATAGATTCCTTTCAGAAAATCAATATCCGGCTTTCTTTTGCCTTTCAGTATTTGGTTTAATTTCGGTAACGGAATGTTTGTTTTGGCGGATAAATCCGTTTGGGTCATATCTTTTTCAAACATTTTTATTTTTACCATTTCTATAATGGTTTTAGGTGCGGGAAACTGATAGTATTTGCTTTCGTATTCCGCCACCTCATCGATTAAAGCCTGTAAGGTTTTAAGTTCTTCCGGTGTTACATTACTTTCCCCTTTTCTCATTATTTCATTGATGAGGTTTAGGGTATTGCTGTATTGTTTTTCGCTTACTATTTTCATTTTTTATTGAGTTTTATTGAGTTTTTGAACATGCTCAATGATTAATCAATGAAAATGTGGCAATCTATAAGAAACTAAAATCACACAAAAGAAAGAATCTTTTTCTGAAACCCACATCAATAAAGGAAATTTTGTTACTTTTAATTTCCTTTTGTTTCTTGTTTTTTCCTTACTTATTTACCGATACAAGAAATAGTTAATACTGATTATCAATTAATTATATATAATAGAAACATTATAGAGACAATTAGATTACTTTTTTCTAAAATTTTGGATAAATCTACTGAAAAAAAATATTTAGTATGATACGGTACAATCTACAATAATTAAATAGTTTATAACACTACTGTCCTGTTAAAAGAAGTTGATTTCCAACTGGTTACATTTTTGCTCATTGACATTGTTGTAATTAGATTTATTAAACAGTTGATTTACAGGTGTTTTGTCCAGTAGCGACATTCCTAAAA
>JASGDB010000032.1:0-37775 GCA_049841315.1 Bergeyella sp.
AATGTCATAAAGAATATATCCTTCCGGAATTATAAAAGCCCTGAAAGGGGCGGAATCAATATCTGGTGGAATGTCATAAAGAATATATCCTTCCGGAATTATAAAAGCCCTGAAAGGGGCGGAATCAATAGCCAAGGGTGAAGCCCTTGGAAAATATAGAAACAAATCGGGAATATATATAAATCCTATCATTTATAAAAGTATGTCAAACAAACAGAAAAGAGACGAGAAAAATTTTAATAAAGCCGCCCTTGATTATCACAGGGCAGAGCCGAAAGGTAAAATTGAAGTCATTCCATCCAAACCGCATTCTTCCCAAAGGGATTTATCACTTGCCTATTCCCCGGGAGTTGCGATTCCATGTCTTGAAATCGAAAAAAATCCTTCCGCTGCCTATGAATACACGGGAAAAGGAAATCTGGTCGCGGTTATTTCCAACGGAACGGCGGTTTTAGGGCTTGGTGATATCGGTGCAGAAGCGTCAAAACCTGTTATGGAAGGGAAAGGCCTTCTTTTCAAAATCTTTGCGGACATCAATGTTTTTGATATTGAAATAGATGAAAAAGACCCGGATAAATTTATAGAAATCGTCAAAGGAATTGCTCCGACTTTCGGAGGCATCAACCTCGAAGACATCAAAGCACCGGAAGCATTTTATATAGAACAGAGACTGAAAGAAGAACTGGATATTCCGCTGATGCACGACGACCAGCACGGAACGGCAATTATTTCCGCTGCCGCACTGCTGAATGCTTTGGAAATTGCAGGAAAAGACATTACCAAAGTAAAAGTAGTCGTGAACGGAGCCGGAGCAGCCGCCATTGCCTGTACCAAACTCTATATAGAATTAGGATTGAATAAGGAAAATATCCTGATGTGTGACAGCAAAGGCGTTATCAACGAAAGAAGAGAAAATCTCACTTCCGAAAAAATTGATTTCATTGCCAAAACAAACAGAAATACTTTGGAAGAAGCATTAGTAGGCGCAGATGTATTCGTCGGTTTGTCAAAAGGTGATGTGATGACTCCGGAAATGCTTTTGTCTATGGCAGAAAATCCCATAGTATTCGGACTTGCGAACCCAACTCCGGAAATCAATTACGAACTCGCCATGAAAACCCGTAAAGATACCATTATGGCAACGGGACGAAGCGATTATCCCAATCAGGTGAACAATGTTCTTGGTTTTCCGTATATTTTTCGAGGAGCAATGGATGTTCAGGCGACCGGCATCAACGAAGAAATGAAGCTCGCAGCCGTAAAAGCCATTGCAGACCTCGCCAAAGAACCCGTTCCCGAAGCGGTAATACTGGCATATAATCTTAAAAATCTGAGTTTCAGCAGAGAATATTTTATCCCGAAGCCTTTTGATAACAGGCTGATTACCCGCGTATCCATTGCCGTGGCAAAAGCCGCTATGGAAAGCGGAATCGCAGGAAAACCGATTGAAGATTTTGAGGAATACGAAAATTCGCTCCTCGACAGGATGGGACGGGATGAAAAACTCATCCGAATGATGCAGAACCGTGCACGTTCCAATCCAAAACGTGTTACTCTTGGAAATGCAGAAGAATACAATGTGCTGAAAGCTGCGCAGATTCTTTATGAAGAAGGAATTGCACACCCGATTCTTCTGGGAGAGAAAAAATATGTGAAAGAGCAGATGGCAAAATTCGGAATCGAGCTGAATGTCCCGATTATTGACCCGATGGACGACGACCAGGAAGAAAACCGTAAAAAATACAGGGAAACACTCTGGAAACTCCGCCAGAGAAAAGGAATGAATGAGTATAAAGCCAAAAGATACGTGCGCCAAAGAGATTATTTCGGGCCGATGATGCTGCATCACGGCGATACTGACGCATTGATTGTAGGTTTTTCCAAAAATTATTCATCCGTGCTGAAACCTGTTCTTGAAGTAATCGAAAGGGAAAAAGGTGTCAATAAAATTGCCGGAATGATGATGGTTTTGACGGAAAAGAAACCTCTTTTCTTCGCTGATACGGCGATTATTCAGAATCCGACCAGTGAAGATTTGGTGAATATTGCAAAAATGTCAGAACTTACAGTAAAGTCTTTCGCAATCGAGCCTCGAATCGCAATGCTTTCCTTTGAAAATTTTGCAGGCATTTCCGAAACATCCAAAAAAGTAGCAACAGCAGTTCGCACTCTGCACGAAAAATATCCGGATATGATTGTCGATGGAGAAATTCAGCCGGATTTTGCGATGAACAGCGATAATCTCAGTGATTATCCGTTCTCAAAATTAGGAACAGAGCCGGCAAACGTTTTCATATTCCCGAATCTGGAAAGTGCCAATTTATCTTATAAAATTTTAAGAGGCATGAATGCCGCGCAGGTGGTAGGTCCGATTTTGATGGGATTGGCGAAGCCTGTGCATGTATTACAGATGCGTTCCAGCGTGGACGAAATCGTGAATCTGGCAACCATAGCGGTATTGGATGCTCAAAGAAGAGAAAAGCAGAACAAATAACTTAGAATGTTAAATTTCTGAATAATTTTAAATGATTGTCCGTAATTTATCATAATTTAGTGAAATCTCTGCGAACATTGATGAGTGAAACGCCTTTGCGAGCTTTAAAAACAGTTAGTAGTTTAAAAAATCTTCGCAGACTTTTGCGTTTAAAAGGCATTATGATTAAAAACAGATATTCAAATAATTTTTAGACAGGCTCTAAACAATAGTTTAAAAAACACAAAAGAAAATGATTTATTCTTTACGCGGAAAAGTTCAGGAGCTTACGCCGTCTTATACAGTAGTAGATGTGAATGGAGTAGGGTATTATGCAGGAATCAGCCTCCAGACTTTTGAAAAACTGACTCTGGGAAAGGACGTTTTCCTGTATATCCAGCAGCTCATTCGGGAAGATGCGAATCTCCTTTTCGGGTTTCATAATATAGCAGAAAAAGAACTGTTCAACCTGCTGATAAGCGTAAACGGGGTAGGCCCGGTTTCCGCATTGATTATGCTTTCTTCATTGAGTATAGAAGAAATATGTTCGGGGATTCTTTCCGGAAATTCGGGAATGCTTCAAAAGGTAAAAGGCATCGGTGCTAAAACCGCAGAACGTATCATTGTGGATTTGCGTGATAAAGTCCAGAAATTCAATATTCCCGAGGAAAAAAATTCTACATTTGCAAATAATAAAATCAAAGATGAGGCGTTATCTGCTTTAGAAGTTTTGGGCATATCCAAAAAGGTAAGCGAGAAGATTGCGGATAGGATTTTGAAACAGGATTCCGACCTTGCCGTAGAAGATTTAGTAAAACAGATTCTTAAAAATATTTAGCATTTTGGTGGGAAAAAGATTTTTTCAGTATAAATTTTTATTCGTTATTTTTTGCAGTCTTGCATTTCAGAGCCTTTCCGCTCAAGAAAAACCGATGGACAGCATATCCGTGAGGCAGGATTTTTCCCTGCCCAATCCAGTTCAGTATGAAGCATATTACGATGTGGCTTCCGGGATGTACTATATTTATCCGAAGGTCGGAAACCTGATTACCGGCGATCCGGTAGCAATGACTTCCGAGGAATACAGCCGCTATGTAATGTCCAATGCGTTGAGCAGTTATTACAAAGAAAAATCAGGAAATCAGAGCCTGGCATATCAAAATGACCAGACAGAAGCACAAAAAAAGGGTCTTATTCCGGGGATTACCATAAAAAATAAACTTTTTGAATCTATTTTCGGAGGAAATAAAATTGAATTAATCCCACAGGGTTACGCCTCTTTTGACCTTGGAATACTGCATCAGAAAATAGATAATCCACTGATTCTTCCGCAGAACAGAACCAGCTTCGCCATTAACATCCAGCAAAGAATCCAGCTGGGGCTTCTGGGAAAAGTAGGAGAAAATCTTCAGTTGAAAGCCAACTATGATACGCAGAGCGGTTTTGCATTCGAAAACCGCATGAATCTCGTATGGCAGGCAAAAGGAACATGGAAAGACCTTCAGAATAAAGGACTGAACGATAAAACGACGGGCGGTGAAGACAAAATCATCAAACGCGTGGAATTCGGGAATGTGAATATGCCGCTTTCCACCAGCTTAATACGCGGTTCGGAATCGCTCTTCGGTCTTAAAACAGAATTCCAGCTCGGGAAAACATACGGAACTTTGGTGTTTTCCCAACAGCAGGGTGAAGCCAGAAATATTGTGGCGCAAGGCGGTGGAACACTGAATCCTTTTAAACTGAAAGTAACGGAATATGAAGACAATCAGCACTATTTTTTAGGGCATTACTTCCTTAATAATTACGATGGTGCTTTGGTGAATTACCCTCAGATTAATTCCAGAATCAATATTACAAGAATTGAAGCATGGGTGCTGGATCAAAGTGCTTCCAACCTTCAGGACCAGAAAAGCATTGTAGGTATCCGGGATTTAGGAGAAGGTACTGTCGGCCTTCCAGACAATACCCAAAACGGAATCTATCAAAGTGTAACAGGGCTCGGTACAGCCCTCAGAGACCCGGCAAGTGCTTACAACACGGTTAATAATGCGTCGCTGCCCGATTATAACGGAAATACTACGCCGTATGTAGATGGTGAAAACTTCATTTTCAACAGAAAAGCAAGACGACTGAACCAGTCGGAATATAAATACAATGCGCAGTTAGGATACCTTTCCCTGAATCAGAAACTCAATAACGAGCAGCTTCTTGCCGTTGCCTATTCCTACACGGTTACCGGCGACAGCAAAGTATATAAAGTAGGAGAATTTTCCGAAGAAAACCAGGTACTTGTCGTAAAAGTTTTGAAACCGAACAATACCGTGAAAACATCATCTCCGATGTGGGATTTGATGATGAAAAATATCTATTCCCTGAATACCATGTCGGTAAGCTCGGATAATTTCGTCCTTAATATCAACTATCGCGATGCGTCGAGTGGAAAAGTAAATTATCTCCCAAATACAGATTATCAGGATCAGCCATTAATAAAACTGATGAACTGGGATCGCCTGAATGTCAACAATGACCTTCAAACCAATGGAGGTGTAACAGGCGACGGGGTTTTCGATTTTGTGAACGGAATTACTGTGGATTCAGAAAACGGACGGCTTATTTTCACCAAAGCAAAACCATTCGGAGCATTTTTGGCAGGACTTCCGGGTATGGATTCCAAGTTCGTTTTCAATAAATTATATGAAAATTTTAAAGACTCGAGGGACGTGCAGTCCGATGTTCTTGCGGAGCGATACACCATCGAAGGCCGTTTTAAAGGCTCACAGGGAACAGGCATTTCACTTGGCGCGATTAACGTTCCGAAAGGTTCGGTAAAAGTAACAGCAAACGGAGTTCAGCTCACGGAAGGAGTGGACTACACTGTGGATTATATGCTGGGAACGGTTAATATTATCAACGAAACCGTGAAGCAGTCCGGGCAGGCAATTAATATTTCCCTGGAAAACCAGATGATGTTCAACACCCAGAGAAAACGATTCCTCGGATTGAACCTCGAACGGAAATTCAATGAAAATCTTACCGTCGGAGCTACCGTGGTGAATTATTCCGAAATTCCCTTAACGCAAAAAGTAAACTACGGTCAGGAGGCTGTCAATAACACCATGGCAGGCTTCAATATGATGTATAATAATGAGCTGCCACTCCTCACCAGGCTTACGAATAAAATACCTTTGGTAAAAACAGAAGCACCGTCCAATATCAATTTCATGGCGGAAGCAGCTTACCTGATTCCGGGAATGAACAATGCAACGGATAATCAATCGTATATTGATGATTTTGAGCAGACTACCTCTAAAATTTCTCTCAAAGAGCCGACGATGTGGAGTCTCGCTTCAAAACCGGAAAAAAATCCTGAACCCGTGTTTTCTACCGCAGGATATAGTGACGATATTTCTTACGGGAATGGGCGAGGGCTGATTTCATGGTACAATATTGACCCGAGATTTTACGGAGTAGGAGGCAATGCTCCCTCAGGAATCACGGCGGCTTCACTGTCCAACCACGCTTCCAGAAGAGTGCAGACTTCGGAACTTTTCAACAACAGAGATTTTGTGGCGGGAGAACAACTATATACCAATACCTTTGATATTACCTATTATCCTCAGCAAAGAGGCCCGTATAACGTCAATCCGAATGCGGAAACCACGCAAGAAAGATGGGCAGGGCTGATGCGACCAATCTCCGTAACCAATTTCAACAATTCCAATATCGAATATGTGGAATTTTGGATGATGGATCCTTATGCAGACGGAAACGCCCTCGGAACGAATCCAAAACTCCTACTTCACCTCGGTAATGTGTCCGAAGATATGTTGAAAGACGGAAAATTGTTATACGAAAACGGGCTGCCAACAACGAGCACTCCTGCAAATACCACCAATTCCAACTGGGGAGTACAGCCACAGCAGCTTCCTATTCTTTACGCCTTTTCTACCGAAGGAGACGAAAGAACACAGCAGGATGCAGGATATGACGGGTTGGACAATGCCTCCGAATCCTCAGTTTTTGGAACATCTTTTTCCAATCCGGTAACAGGGCAGCAGGATCCGGCTTCCGATGATTTTGTTTTCTATCTTTCCGACCAGTTTCAGGGAACGATGGCTTCCTCACTCACGGAACGATACAGGTATTTCAGAAACCCTCAGGGAAATTCCCAGAGCAATACTTTGGAAGTAGCAACCCAGACTCCCGATGCAGAAGATTTGAACCGCGATTATAACCTTGACCAGAATGAAGAGTATAACCAGTATACTATTAGCCTCAATCAGGCAGATCTTGTTCTGGGTGAAAATAATATCGTAGACATGAAGGAAGTTCCGGTGCGTTTCCAGAACGGACAGAGCTCTACCGCAAAATGGTACCTGTTCCGTATCCCGCTCAACGCTCCCGATGAGGCGTCGGTAGGAGGTGCCGGAGATACGGATGTACTGAACAATGTGCGTTTTGCAAGAATGGTTCTTACCGGTTTTGATGAAACTTCCACACTTCGCTTCGGAACATTTGATTTAGTGCGTTCGGATTGGAGAAGGTATCCAAATAATCTTGCCGGAACGGATACTATCGAAGAAGGAACTCAGCAGGATTTGGAAAACAATTTCTTTGTAGGAAGTGTTAATCTCGAAGAAAACGCTCAGAACCAGCCACCTTATGTTCTTCCTCCGGGAATTGAAAGACAGGTACTCAGTGGAAATTCCGGAGCGCAGATGCAGAACGAAGCCTCCCTGTATATGAGTGCCGATGAATTGAAGCCTCAGACAGCGAAAGGTGTGTTCAAAAGTACGCAGCTGGATATGAGAAGATACAAAAAACTGAAACTTTTTGTTCATGCCGAAGACCTTAAAAATACAAACAGCACAGCATTAGACGAAGAGGCAAAATTCTTTATCCGATTCGGTAATGATGCTACGGATAACTATTATGAGTATGAAGCCTCTTTGAAATATACCGCAAAGAACGCACGTTCGCCATTAGAAATCTGGCCGGGTGAAAACACGGTTGATCTTGATATTCAGAATTTTGTAGATGCAAAACTGTTCAGAGATAAAGAAGCGATCGGTGAAATCAGCAAAAGATTCCATTATGCACAGTTCGGGGACGATAATTATAAAATTTATGTAAAAGGAAGACCAACCCTCGGCAATGTCAGCACTATTGTGATCGGAGTGAGAAATACATCATCTTCCAATTCTAATATAGGTAAAGATATTGTACTTTGGGTGAACGAAATCCGGCTTTCCGACATTGAAAACGACTCAGGATATGCCGGAAATGCAAGCCTGAATTTCAACCTCGGGGATTTTGCCAATGTGAATGCAAGCGCATCCTACTCTTCCGTAGGATTCGGAAGCATTACGCAGCGGCCTTCCGAGCGTTCTCAAAGCACACTTTCTGCTTTTGGAGTGAATGCAAGCGTGAACGTGGACAAATTTCTTCCTGAAAAATCAGGCGTGAAAATTCCGGTGAATTACTCGTATTCCCAAACCATCGAAGACCCGAAATACAACCCGATTGACAATGATGTGGAATTTAGCAAAGTGTCAAATAAGGAGGAGCTGAAAAAAGTAGCAAGAACCTATACACAGCAGAGAAGCATCGGAGTAGTGAATATGCGTAAGGAAAGAGTAGGCAGTGCCAGGAAACCCAAATTTTATGACGTAGAAAATATTTCGGTTACAACAGTTTACAACGACGACTATTACAGAGATGTGTATACAGCTAAAAATTACAGACAATACCTGCGTGGATACATCGACTATAATTATACATTTAAACCGTGGGAAGTTCGCCCGTTCAATAAATTGGTAAGCGATACAGCGAAATCTTTCAAATATCTGCGCTGGGCAAAAGAAATCAATTTCAACCCGATTCCGACAAGAATTTCATTCAGAACTGAGCTAGACAGAAATTATAATGAACTTCAATACCGCAATGTAGAATCTATCCTTACCGGAACGAATGCACTGGATTTTGATGTCATTAAAAACAGGAATTTCTATTTCGGATGGCAGTATGCGTTAGGCTTCAATTTCACCCGTTCGCTGAAAATGGAAATCAATTCCGCAATGAGAACACTGAATGACGAACTCAGTGTGGTAGATATGAATACCTCTTCCATTTTCAAAGACCCATTCCGCGCAGGAAGACCCGTATTGTACAACCACCGTGTACAGCTGAATTATCGTTTCCCGTTTGATTATATGCCGTATATGGACTTTATGACAGCAGAAATCGGCTATGGATTTACCTACAACTGGAATGCCCGAAGTACGGTAATGACACAATTTGTCAATCCGGATACAGGCATTTCTGAAAGTCTCGGAAGCATCGGGCAGAATACCGGAAATATTGTGGGAACAGGAAGCGTAGACATCCCGAAATTCTTCGATAAGTTCAAATATTTCCAAAAGATCAAAACCAAAATGGATAAACGCAGGCAGGAAATCGATTCCCTGAACAATGCCTATGCCAAAATTTGGGAGAAGAAAAACAGTAAAAAAACATTCAAAAATTATAAATTTAAAAACAGACTGAACCCAATGCAGAGTGTAGCCTATGCGCTGACTTCTGTCAAACAGCTGGATGTGCAGTATAATGAAAGCAACGGAACGGTGCTTCCGGGACTGCTTTCTGCACCGAACTGGTACGGATACGGGCAAACTTTGGGCGGCCCTACTTTCGGATTCCTCCTCGGATCGCAGGCGGACATCAGAAGAACGGTAATCGAGCGTGGATGGATTTCGGATTCCTATTACATGACGGACGCCTATACGCAGATGAAAAACCAGAATCTCACCGCCAATCTTCAGGTAATGCCGATAAATGACTTAAGAATTGATTTCAACATTCTGAAAAATTATAACAGTAATTTCACCCAAAGCGGCTTCAATATAGATGCAGATTCTGATGATACCAACGGATTCCAGTTTTCATTCGGAAACGATTTGGTTACTTATTCCAAAACAGCATGGTCATTCAACACGGCATTCACGGACGGGAAGACCATTTTCAGCAATTTAGTGGAAAATGCCAAACAGATTTCCGCTATGATGACCACGAAAGGCGACAGCGACGGAGATGGCTTCGGAGACGACTACGATTTGAGAAATGCTTATGTTTTAATTCCGGCGTTCAAAGCTGCAATAGAAGGTAAATCGCCGACAACCATAGGAAATCCGAAAAAATCAGGATTCCCGCTTCCGAACTGGAGGGTAACGTATTCCGGATTAAAAAATATACCGATAGTCAATCATTATTTCTCGAAATTTGATATTCTTCATGCGTACACTTCCACGTATACGGCAACAGGAATTCAGAGCAATATGGATTATTATAATGATCCGGGTGCTTATTATCAGGATGGAATAAGCGGCGGAGACGGAAATAAAATCAATCCGTATACATTCTCTCAGGTAGGCTATGTAGAAACATTTTCCCCGTTAATCGGAGCAGATGTTACGATGAGAAACAACATGCAGTTAAGATTCCAGTACAACAGAGACCGTGCGTATATTCTCGGATTGGTGAACCAGACACTTACAGAAGATTCCGGAAATGAATTCATCTTCGGATTAGGATATATCATCAAAGAACTTCCTGTGAAAATTAACATCAAAGGGAAATCCACAACCGTAAAAAGTGATTTGAACATTCGCGGAGATTTCTCAATTCGAGACGGGCAGACGAGAATCACCAATATTTATCAGAACGATTCGCAGGTAACCGGCGGACAGACGATGATGAGCATGAAACTTTCAGCAGATTATAACCTTTCTGAAAATCTGAATCTTAAATTTTTCTACGACCAGCTCGTAACCAAGTACAAAATTTCCACAGCGTTTCCGCTCTCCACAATCAGGGCAGGATTGACGGCTACATTTACTTTTGCAGGAAAATAGTAAGGGAAAACATTACACCTTTTCAAACATCACAGGTTTCTAAAGTCTGTGATGTTTTTCTTTACTCAATTTTTACCTTCGCCTTAACCTAAAAATTATTCCTTAATTTTGTGGAGTTTAAAATAGAATATGAGCAGTTTTACAGATAACGACGACGATGTGTTCACCGGAAAAGACCACACCCCGATTCGTCCCGATGCATTCGACCTGAAACCGCAGGAAAAAATCGAAAAGATTGAAAAACTTTTTGGAGAGATTATGCATACTTTGGGTATGGATATGACCGACGATTCTTTGAAAGATTCCCCGAAGCGTGTCGCAAAAATGTATGTAAACGAAATTTTCGGCGGACTTCTTCCCGAAAACAAACCGGGAATTTCCACATTTTCTAATAAGTACAAATACAGACAAATGCTTGTGGAAAAAGATATTACGGTGTATTCGTTCTGCGAGCATCATTTTCTGCCGATTATCGGGAAAGCGCACGTTGCGTATATTTCCAACGGGGAAGTAATCGGTTTATCGAAAATCAACCGGATTGTGGATTATTACGCAAAACGTCCGCAGGTTCAGGAACGGCTGACAATGCAGATTGTCGATGCGTTGAAAGAGGCACTCGGAACAAAAGACGTTGCCTGTATCATTGATGCAAAACATTTGTGCGTAAATTGTCGCGGAATCAAAGACACGGCAAGTTCCACGATTACAGCTGAACTCAGCGGAATTTTCCGTACCAATCCGATTACACGGCAGGAATTTCTGCATTATGTGGGAAGCCACGCGAAGTTTGATTGATTTTAATTTGAGAATTTGAAAATGTGGTAATTTGAAAAATTAAAAATGGGAGAACCTCGAAGAGGTTCAATATGAATAGCCACGTGTGAAACTCGTGGAAAAATGAAAACAAAAAATACAATCCACGATATTAAAAAGGTGCGAAGCACCGAAATATTGGTAGAAATTAATTATATTTAATGTCAGAAATTACAAAATATGAACTTAGGAATATCATTTCGGGAAAGAGCGAAGTTAAGTTTGGAACAGTTATCCAAACAATCGCCGGTTACCTTGGAAGAAGCACGGAAACAGGTTCTTTGGCTGAAAAAAGTAAGCATAGCAAAAAAGAAGAAGCAGAGAGTTTAATCCGCTGGATTGAAGAAAATAATTATTGGTATAACGAAATAGATTTTGACCTTTTCGTTTCCGAAGGAGCGGAGCAGAAAGTATATCTGAAAGACGAGAAATTGGTAATAAAATTGAATGATTCCATTTATTACGAAACTTGGCAGGATTATTTTCATAATTTGTTGCTGAATAATTATTTCTTTCCGGATACGGCTTACGAATTGCTTGGTTTTTATTCCAATTCCGATGTTTTGTATGCGGTTGTTCAGCAGAATTTTGTAAAAGCGAATCAGCCGACAAATCTTGATGATGTCAAATTATTTTTAGAATCCAACGGTTTTGAAAACACCCGGAATCACGATTATTACAATCCCGAACTCGGAATTATTCTGGAAGATTTGCACGATGAAAATGTATTGACACAAGACGATGTTTTGTATTTTATAGACACCGTTTTTTATTTGAAAATGAAGTAATTTAAAAATAAGCGAACCTCGAAGAGGTTCAACATCAATAGCCACGTGTGAAACGCGTGGAAAAAATAATTGAAAATGAAAACACCAGAAATATTCAAAGGCAGATTCGGGAATTTTTATTTGTATAAAATTTGGGCTTTCACGGTGGTGGTTGGTGCAACTTTGTATCCGCTTATAGATTCTATTCAATATCCTATTTCATTGGATAGTTCTTTTTTTGGATTGATTTTATTGATGATAATTTACGGAATGGTTTTGTGTATTCCGTCTTTAATTATTTCAGAAACTTTCTATAAAATTTTAAGTAAATCAGAAATATTAAATCAAATGATTTTTATTTTGATATTAATTATTTCGTTGATAACAACAAATCTAACTTATTATCTTTTCTGGTCTGCATTAGGAAATGTGGATAGCAATTTTTATATATTTTCTATTTCCTATAATATTTGTTTAATCACGGGATTTTTTATTTTCAAACAAAAACCTGAAACTTTAAACTTTAAACTTTAAACTTTAAACTTTAAACCTTGAACTAAATAAAATGAACCTAAAAATATACAACTCTCTCTCCGGAGAAAAAGAAAATTTCAAACCAGTTCTCGAAGGCAATGTCGGAATGTACGTTTGCGGACCAACTGTTTACAGCAATGTGCATTTGGGAAATGTGCGGACGTTTATGTCTTTCGATTTTATTTACAGAACGCTGGTTTTTATCGGCTATAAAGTCCGTTATGTGCGGAATATTACCGATGCGGGACATTTGACCGATGACGGCGATGTCAATAACGACCGTTTCGTGAAGCAGTCCCGCCTTGAAAAACTCGAACCGATGGAAATTGTGCAGAAATATACCGTTGATTTTCACAAAGTTCTGGAAACCTTTAATCTTCTTCCGCCGACGATTGAACCGACGGCAACCGGACATATTTTGGAGCAGATTGAACTTGCACAGAAATTAATCAGCGACGGTTTTGCTTATGAAAGCAACGGCTCTGTATATTTCGATGTTCTGGAATACAACAAACGCGGACTCAATTACGGCGAACTTTCCCGAAGAAATATCGAGGAACTTTTTGCCAACACAAGAGATTTGGACGGACAAAACGAAAAGAAAAATCCACAGGATTTCGCCCTCTGGAAAAAAGCATCTCCTGCACACATTATGCGTTGGAATTCGCCTTGGGGAGAGGGATTTCCGGGTTGGCATCTGGAATGTACGGCGATGAGCACCAAATATTTGGGAGATAATTTCGATATTCACGGTGGCGGAATGGATTTGAAATTTCCGCATCACGAATGCGAAGTAGCACAGGGAAAAGCCTGCAACGGAACTTCTCCGGTGAATTACTGGCTTCACGCCAATATGCTTACGATGAACGGACAGAGAATGAGCAAATCTACCGGAAATTATATTCTTCCGATGCAGTTGGTAACGGGAGATAACGATTTTTTTGAAAAACCGTTTGCTCCGGCAGTCGTTCGTTTTTGCTTTATGCAGGCACATTACAGAAGTGTTCTGGATATTTCCAATGATGCGATGATTGCGGCGGAAAAAGGATTTCAAAGGTTAATGGAAGCGATGAAATTGGTTTCAAGTTCCGAGTTTCAAGTTACGAGTTCTGACGGAAACAACTTGAAACCTGAAACCTGGAACTTGAAATCGTGGAAAGAGAAATGCTACGATGCCTTGCTCGATGATTTCAATTCTCCGATTCTGATTTCCCATTTGTTTGAAGCCGTGAAATTTATTTTTGCTCTAAAAGACGGAAAAGAAAGTATCTCCGCAGAAGATTTGGAAGAACTGAAAACTTTGATGAACGCTTTTGTATATGATGTTCTCGGACTTCAGAATATTGAGGAAAACAATAATGAAAAACTCGACCAGACTTTGCAGGTTTTAATTGAACTAAGAAATCAGGCGAGAAAATCCAAAAATTTTGAGCTTTCCGACCAGATTCGTGATAAACTTTTAGAGCAAGGAATTGAGCTGAAAGACAGTAGAGAAGGGACAACCTATGTTCTGAATTAAAAAAAATAACAAACAGAGTAAGCCTTTCGATGTAATATCGGAAGGTTTTTTGTTTAAACTTCTTCGTATGTTTTGAGGGAATCGGCACGGAGTGCCGAACTATGCTTAACTTCATTCGTTTACGATTGAGCATGCAGAATGAGTAACTTTGTATAGTGTTGATAATCAATAAATAAACTATAAATTGTAATTTGCCGGATTGATGTAAATCATACTTTTTTTACGATTAAAATCACTATATTTGTTCAATCCTAAAAAACAATTTAAAAATAAACCGATGAAGTTATTTTTTAACATTAATTTCCATACCAGAATCGGGGAACAGTTGCAAATGCTCGTTTCCGAAGACGGTCAGGAATCCGTAAAACATCCGCTCCATTACACGGACAACGGAAACTGGAAAGCGGAAGTAGACTTCTTTTCAAAAACGCTGAGCTACAGATATCAGCTCGTGAATGACGAAGGAACAGTGCTGGACGAAGAATTTGCGGATCACAGATTAAACCTGCCTCATAATTATCAGGAATTTCAGATTTTCGACGTCTGGAACATGAAAAACTTCCCTGAAAATTATCTGAACAATAAGATTCTTAAAAATAAACTCTCAGGCTTCAAACCCGAAAAAGTGTCCATATTGAAAAAACATACGCATCTTTTCCGTCTGGAAGCACCTTTGTACAACCCGAACTGGAGAATCGTAATTCTGGGGAATAACGAAGCACTCGGAAACTGGGAATATCTGAAAACCGTTCCGATGATGCAGACGGATTTCGGAGTGTGGGAAGCTGCTGTACAGATTCCTGAAAAATCCTTTGTACAGTACAAATACGGTGTGATGGATATGGTTACCGGTCAGGTGTTCGATGTGGAATACGGCGAAAACAGATGGGCAGTTCCGAATACGGACAAAAATGTTCTCCAGATAAAAGCCGACCATTTTTTCAAATTCAAATCTTTTGAGCTGTACCATGCGGCGGGAGTTGCCGTTCCGGTATTTTCACTGAGAAGCGAAAACGGCTTCGGAGTGGGAGAGTTCTTGGACATCAAATCGCTGGCAGATTGGGCTCATCAAGCAAAACTCGGAATCATCCAGATTCTTCCGATTAATGATACGACAGCAAATACAACATGGACGGATTCTTATCCTTACGCGGCGATTTCTGTTTATGCCCTGCATCCGCAGTATCTTTCCGTTGACCGTATGGAATATAAACTTCCGAAAAGTCTTGAAAAAGAATTTGCAAAGAAAAAAGCAGAACTGAACGCTCTTAATCTCATTGATTACGAACAGATGATTTCCGGAAAATGGAAATATGTAAGGGAAATTTTCAATGCAAATAAAGATGCCATTCTGAAAGACAGAGGTTTCAAAAAATTCTGCAAGGATAATGAAGAATGGTTGCTGCCATACTCGGCTTTCTGCGTTCAGCGAGACAAATACAAAACCCCGAATTTCAACGAGTGGAAAACCCACAAAAAATACATCGCAGGAAAAGTTTCCTCATTCTTTTCCCCGAAAAGCAAAGATTATGAAGAAGCAATGCTTCACGCTTGGGTGCAGTATCAGCTTCATCTGCAATTAAAAGAAGCGATTGAGTACACACACAGCCTCGGACTTTCCATTAAAGGAGATTTGCCTATTGGTATTTACAGACATTCCGTTGAGGCATGGACAGAGCCTGAACTTTTCGGAATGGATTTTCAGGCAGGAGCACCGCCGGACCAGTTCACGGATTTAGGCCAGAACTGGGGATTCCCGACTTATAACTGGGAAGCGATGAAAGCCGACGGCTATAAGTGGTGGAAAAACAGATTCAAAGCATTGGAACAGTATTTTGATGCGATGAGAATTGACCATATTCTCGGGTTTTTCAGAATCTGGAGAATGCCGGTTTCCGCAACGCAGGGAATTTTGGGATATTTTTATCCAGCCGTTCCCGTAACCGTTGATGAATTTTCGGCGAGAAATATTCCGTTTAATTACGACCGTTACTGCAAACCGTATATCAACGACCAGGTTTTGTGGAATTATTTCGGCGACCAGAGAGATGTGATTCATAACGAATTTATGAACAATCATTTCAACGGAACGTATTCTTTTAAGGAAGAATTTAATACACAGAGAAAGCTGAGAGATTATTTTGATGCCAATCCGCATCCGTGGGCTGAGGATAAGCTAATTTCTCTTTGCGCCAACGTGCTTTTCCTTGAAGAAGAACGCAATGGTGAACTCGTATTCCATCCGCGTTTCAATATCGATAAAACGGATTCTTACAAATATCTTCCGGATTGGGAAAAGAAGGCACTGTACCAGCTTTATGTCAATTATTTCTTTGAAAGGCAAGAAGGATTGTGGTACCGGAGCGCAATGGAAAAACTTCCGGTAATCCTCAATTCTACGGATATGCTGATTTGCGGTGAAGACCTCGGTCTTGTGCCGGATTGCGTTCAGCCGGTGATGGAAAGGCTCGCAATTACCGCGCTGAAAGTACAGAGAATGCCTTCCGAAAATATTCTTTGGTATAATCCTAAAAATGCAGGTTACCTGAATGTGGTTACGGCTTCTTCGCATGACAGCTCTACGCTCCGTCAGTGGTGGCAGGAAAACCGTTCGCTTACCCAGCAGTATTTCAATGCACAGCTTGGTCAGGGCGGAACTGCTCCTTGGGAGCTGGATAGCGGTTTGGCAGAAATCATCATGAAACAGCACCTTTACAACGATGCAATGCTGGCGATTTTCCCGATTCAGGAATTTCTTGCGACGGATTCCGCACTTGCCAACCCGAATATCCATGATGAAAGAATCAATGACCCTGCAGTATTCCCGCATTACTGGAGATACCGCATGCACCTGAATCTTGAAGAGCTGAAATCTCAGAAAAACTTTAATGAGAAATTGGCTTCATGGATTGTGGATTCGGGAAGGGCGTAAAATATTTTTTTTATTGTAGTTTGTATAAGATACCTGCAACACACTTGTAAGTATACTATTTGTGGATGAATTTGCAAATGGAAAGGAAGGGTATTTATAGGATTCCATACATATAAAAAAATCAAGTTTCTCGGTTTTGCCGGGAAACTTGATTTTTTTTATCGTTACTTCACAATTTTCATTTCATCAATCAGCCATTTTGCGTTGGCGTATTTATCAATAATGAAAAGAATGTATTTCGTATCGACCATAATATTTCTACTGAAACGAGGGTCGAAATTGATGTCGCTCATCGTTCCTTCCCATTGTCTGTCGAAGTTTAATCCAATCAGATTTCCGTTTGCGTCCAGAGCCGGACTTCCGGAATTTCCGCCTGTTGTGTGATTGGTTGCCGTAAAGTTTACGGGAACATCGCCGTTTTTGTTGGCATAAATTCCGTAATCCTTTTTGTTGTATAGGTCAATCAGTTTTTGGGGAACATCAAATTCGTAATCCCCCGGAACGTATTTTTCCATAACACCGGACAAATACGTCTGATAACCGTAATACAACGCATCTTTCGGATTGGAACCCGCCACTTTTCCATACGTTACACGAAGCGTGGAATTGGCATCAGGGAAGAATTTTCGGTCTTTGTCCGTTTCCATTTGCTGAGCCATATATTTTTTCTGAAGTGCGTCAATTTCCGCCTGATAACCGGAATATTTAGCATCGGTCGTGTTCATATAAGTTGATTTCAGGCTTGCAAAAATCTGCATTAGCGGGTCTTGTTTTAAGTTTTCAATCAATGCTTTTTCGTCTGCAAAAACTTTATTAATATCAGAATAAACCGTTGCTCCGTTGATGCTTCCTCGTCCCGTAATTACTGATTTTTTGGATAATTCTTCAATTTTTGAAAGGTTCGCCGAAGCATCTTTCATCGCTGAAAATCCCTGCGGTAAAAACTGTGGCTGAGATTTTTCTGCATACAGTGCGAGAACTTTTACGGTTACTTTTGCATCTAATTCTCCGTCGAAATCTTTATAAAACGAAGAAAGCCTTGTTTTGAAATTTTCCAGAGCGGAAGACGTCATTTTTCCGGCTTCTGCACTTTCCATATAATTGGTGTAAAGATTGGCAAGTGTTATCGTTTCCGCATTTCTGATGACTTCGCTGTAATAGGCACGGTTCAGAGCGTAAGGTGCTTGTGCATTATACAGTCTGTTCAGTTCGTCCAGCGTGGTTTTCACTGCCGGATTTTTAGAAATTAATTTCTGCTCGTATTTTTGTTTTTTCCCGACAGCATCGGATTTTTTCAATCCTTCTACTTCGCCAATCCATTTTTTCCAGTAGTTGGCTACGGAAGCGTATTTGGAAGCGTATTTGATTTTTGTGGCAGGGTCGGTTCTCATTTTTTCGTCCAGCGTTTTCAGGGCTACATCACGCACGGCAATCATCGCAGGGTCGGTTTCGTTCATAATTTTTTCCACCGCAACGGCAGGAAGATATTCCGTCGTCCGACCTGGAAATCCGAAGACAAAAGTGAAATCGCCCTCATTTTTTTCCTTTATCGAAACCGGGAGAAAATGCTTCGGAATGTATGGCACATTGTCTTTGGAATATTCCGCAGGTTTGTTGTTTTTATCGGCATAAATCCGGAACATCGAAAAATCTCCCGTATGACGCGGAAACACCCAGTTATCCGTATCCGAACCGAATTTCCCGATAGAAGACGGCGGTGCTCCGACCAGACGAATGTCCTTAAACGTTTCTATCACGAAAGCGTAATATTTGTTCCCGTAATACATCGGGCGAACCGAAATTTTCTGATAATTTTCCGTTTTTTGGGAAGCAATATAAGTGTCTGTATTTTGTTTGATTTTTGCGTCCAAATCCTTTCCTGAAAGGTTTTCCGTTCCGGAAAGAATCTGAGAAGTTACTTCTTTAATATCGGTTACGAAATCTACGGTTACGCCTTTATTCGGAAGTTCTTCGCCCATATTTTTCGCCCAGAATCCGTTGCCGAGATAATCGTTTTCAAGCGTGGAATGCGACTGAATCTGTCCGTATCCGCAATGGTGGTTGGTAAGAAGAAGTCCTTTCGGGGAAATGATTTCGGCAGTGCATCCGCCGTTGAACTGCACCACGGCATCTTTAATGCTCGCTTTCGCAGGGTCAAAAATCTGTTTGGCAGAAATTTTCATTCCCATTTCTTTCATTTCCTTTTCATTGACTTCCGTCGGAATCCACATTCCGCCATATTGCTGTGCCATTCCCAGCGTAAAACTGAAAAACGCCGAAGCAATCAGGATATTTCTTTTTAGCATAATTGAAAATTTTGCCTAAAAATAAGGAATTTTTATTTGATGAGGGGAAAACTTAAACGGTTTCTTTTGTTTTTCTGCCCGTTTTCTTCATCGTTTTTTTCTGCTGTTCTTCTTTCAGTTTTTGGGCTTTCCGCATTTTGATAAATTCGCTGATTTCCCTTTGTTCTTCTTCTGTTAGAGGCGGACTTTGAATAATAAAATCTACACCTTTTGGCTCTCTTATAATTCCCATAATTTTAATCTTTAAAATATTGTTCTACTAATCTTTTTGCAGCTTCAGTTTCGATAAACACTTTTTGATTTCTGAAGTGATAAGCACCCAAAGTTACTTCATAATGTTTTATCAGTTTAGTTTTAGCCAAAAATGCTACATATCCCTCAAATCCTTTTTGAAAAGATATTTTACAGGCATAAGCGACTAAATTTCCTGCAACTCCCTCATAAAGTTTATTGCTTCCGATATTAAAAAACGCACTTTCCAAAAGATTCATATAAATATGGTCGTTCATAACACTTATGCTCAAAAGTCCCTGAATAATAGCAGGATTATTGAGAATTGTTAATTTATAAACTTCCTTTGAAATATCCTGATAATCGGATTTCCAGTCGAACTGCCAACCATTTTTCTTTGTGATATTTTTTAAATCGTTTTTAGACAGCAAAGAAACTTCGGTCTGAAAACTATCACCCGAAATCACATTGATAATTGAATTGGTTAATTTATCAATTTCAAAATCAAGTACTGTTTCTTCTTCTTTCATTATGTGAAGATACAAAAAATTGGATTTATGAGCAAGGTTTTAATTTTGGAAAATATGGAATTTCTATTCAATGAAAGGAATAATTGCGTATATTCGATTACTATAAAAACCCATTGTAAAAATTTTATAGCAATGAAAAAGGAAGAAAAAAGTGAAAACTTTATCTCACTCCTAAATGTTCAAATGAAAGATGAAGATATTGAGTCAATTAACAATTTTTTGAATGGTTCTGATAATTTGTAGATAAAAACCACCCCGACAAAAATTCTTCCAAATTTTCGCCACCCCTCCAAAGGAGGGGAATTTTTTAGCATCTCTAAAAATTTTTTCGTAAAAAGTGCGGAGCACTTAACGATGCTTAACCCGATGCTAAAGCATCGGGAACTTCATCCTCTGAATCCTCACCGCGTTCAAAATCGCCAGCAACGCCACACCAACATCGGCAAAAACCGCTTCCCACATCGTCGCAATTCCGCCGGCTCCCATAATCAGAACCACCGCTTTTACGGCAAAAGCAAGAATAATATTCTGCCAGACGATTTTCCTCGTTTCTTTTCCGATGCGTATTGCAACAGGAATTTTCGACGGTTTATCGTCCTGAATGACGACATCGGCGGTTTCAATCGTAGCATCGCTTCCAAGTCCGCCCATTGCCATTCCGACATCGCTTAATGCCACAACAGGAGCATCATTCACGCCGTCGCCGACAAATGCAACGGTTTCGTTTTTCGCTTTGATTTCCCTTACTTTATTCACTTTGTCTTCGGGAAGCAAATCGCCGAAAGCGTTTTTAATACCGATATTTTTCGCCACTTCATTCACGACGGCGGATTTATCTCCGCTTAACATTGTGGTTTTGATGCCGAGTTTTTTCAGTTCGGAAATGGTGTGTTCCGCATCGGATTTGATATGGTCGGAAATGGTTAAAAATCCCACAAATTTCCCACCAAAAGCAATCGCAATCACGGTTTCCGTAAATTTTGAAGCATCAACGGAATACGGAATATTGAATTTTTCGAGCAATTTGAAATTTCCGGCGAGAAATTCTTTTCCCTCAAAAATGCCTTTCAGTCCGTAACCTGCGATTTCTTCAATGTTTTCCATTTTTAAAGAATGGTCAATTTCTCCAATATATTCGTGAACGGCGGTTGCAATCGGGTGTGTGGATTTGCTTTCAATGAAATTCAATAAAGCGAGAATTTTTTCACGAGGCGGAAAGTCCTCCTTTGGAGGATTTAGGAGGCATACTTCTTTCACTTTGAAAACGCCCTCTGTCAGTGTTCCGGTTTTATCCATTACCACATTTTGAATTCCGGCGAGAATATCAAGGAAATTGCTTCCTTTAAACAAAATTCCGTTTTTGCTTCCCGCTCCGATTCCACCAAAATAGCCCAACGGAATGGAAATGACCAACGCACACGGACACGAAATCACAAGGAAAATACAGGCTCTGTACAACCATTCTTTGAAGTCGTAAGTTTCAGCGAAAAAGTAAGGCAGAATGAAAATCCCCAATGCCAGAAACGTGACAATCGGTGTATAAATTTTGGCAAATTTCCTGATGAACAGTTCGGTTTTGGCTTTTTGAGAGGTCGCATTTTGAACCAATTCCAGAATTTTTGACAATTTGGAATCTTTGAATTCCGTAGTGATGACGACTTCCGAAACCGAATTCAGATTAATCATTCCCGCCAGAACCGTTTCGCCTTTCCGTTTCATGTCGGGTTTGCTTTCTCCCGTTAAAGCCGAAGTATTGAAAGAACCGTTTTCCGATAATAATTCTCCGTCCAGAGCGAGTTTTTCGCCGGACTTTAATTGAATAATCTGTCCGATTTTTGCGGTTTCGGCTTTTATTTTTTTCGGCTGATTGTTTTCTAAAACCGTTACTTCATCGGGTCTTTCGTCCAAAAGGGTTTTGATATTTTTTTTGGCTCTCTGCACCGCAAGACTCTGAAAATTTTCGCCAACGGAATAAAACAGCATCACGGCAACACCTTCCGGATATTCCCCGATAACAAACGCCCCGATTGTGGCAATGGACATCAAAAAAAACTCCGAAAAGAAATCGCTGTATCGAATGCTTTCCACCGCTTCTTTCATCACGGGAAATCCAACCGGAAAATTCGCCACAATATACCACACTAACCGAATCCAGCCTTTGAACCAATCCTGCGGAATCCAGTTGTCCAAAGCAATTCCGGTCATCAGCAAAACAAACGAAATTATCGCCGGAAGAAACATCTGAAACACAGATTTTCCGCCCGAATCGTGGGAATGGTCGTGGTTGTGGTCGTGCGAATGATTGTGTTCATTATGATTATGGGAATGTTCCGTAGAACAGCATTCTTTTGACATAGGTTGATTTTTCTGCAAAATTATGCAGGAAAGGAATGCAACACTATTGCAAAGTGATTTGGGAATGATACAGGATTTTAATTTTTTTTCCACAAAAGTTTTAAAATATCTTTTTCTATGTTTTTTTTGGTTATTTTGAGCGTGTTTTTAATGAAACTCAATCCAAAGCCTTATTTTTACAAAAATATTCAAGACAATGAAAATTATACTGAACAGGCTTAATGACGATTTTTTATTTGAATGTACCAACGAACAGGGAAATTCCATTCTTTTAGATAATACGACTTTGCCCGGAGCAAAGGGTGTTTCACCGATGCAGACGGTCTTAATGGCGGTTGCCGGATGTAGCGGAATTGATGTGGTTTCCATTCTGAAAAAACAACGTCAGGAAATCACGGATTTCAAGGCGGAAGTGGAAGGAGAGCGTGTTCAGGTGGAAGATGCAAAACCTTTTAAAACCATTAAAGTAAAATTCTTCCTCGAAGGAACTATCGACCCGAAAAAAGCACAAAAAGCCACAGAACTTTCTTTTGAAAAATACTGCTCTGTTTCCAAAACATTAGAGCCGAATGTTGAGGTCAATTATGAGGTGTTTCTTAATGGCGAGAAAATTTGAACGGGAGACTTTGTGACTTTGAGAAAAGGAGAATAGCAAATCTCCCACATCCAATCTCAAAGTCACAAAGTCTCTCCTTCACCAAGTCTCAAACTTTCGGCTGTATCAATTTCGCCACTGTCGCTGTCCAACCGCTCTGATGACTTGCGCCGATTCCTTTTCCGGTGTCTCCGTGGAAATATTCATAGAACATGATGTAATTCCTGAAATGCGGGTCTTTATTGAATTTTTCGATGCCTCCGTTGAAAGCACGGTTTCCGTTTTCGTCTTTCAGGAAAATTCCCTGAAGCCTTTGGCTGAGATTGTCAGCGACGATATTCAGCGGAACTTCATTTTCAGATGAAGACGGGAGATTCACTTTCAGGCTTTCTCCGTAATAGAAATGGAATTTCTGAAGGCTTTCCACAATCAGGAAATTAATTGGAAACCAAATCGGGCCTCTCCAGTTGGAATTTCCTCCGAACATCCGGCTGTCGCTTTCCGCAGGCGTGTAATGCACAACATATTCACGCTCAGGCGTGGAGAATACGAAAGGATTTTTTTCGTAGATTTTGGACATGGCTCGGATTCCGTACGGACTCAGGAATTCGTTTTCGTCGAGCATTCTTTTCAGCACTTTTGTGAGGCGGTGCCTTCTCAGGATGCTCATCAGGTGTTTTTTTCCTTCGCCTTCTTCGTCCCAGTGGGAAACCAGATTGGCGAGTTCTTTTTTGTTTTTGAGAATCCAGTCCATTCTTTCTCGGAAACGCGGGAGTTTTTCCAGCATTTCGTGGTCGATGATTTCTACGGCAAAAAGAGGAATCAATCCTACAATGCTCCTTAGTCTCAATGAAATACTCTGTCCGTCCCGAAGCTGAAGCACATCATAGAAAAATCCGTCTTCTTCGTTCCATAAACCTTGTTTTTCATTCCCGAGATTTTCCATGGCTTCTGCGATGTAGAGATAATGCTCGAAAAATTTAATCGCCATATCTTCATACACATCGTTGTAAAGTGCCAGTTCCATCGCTATTCTCATCATGTTGAGGGCGTACATTGCCATCCAGCTCGTTCCGTCTGCCTGTTCCAGATGTTCGCCGTTTTTCATTTCCATATTGCGGTCGAATGCACCGATGTTGTCAAGACCGAGAAATCCGCCTCCGAAAAGGTTGTTTCCTCGTTTATCCTTACGGTTCACCCACCAGGTAAAATTCAGAAGAAGTTTCTGAAAGACTTTTTCCAGAAAGGCAAGGTCTGGTTTTCCGTGGATTTTTTCGTCAATTTTAAAAACCCTGAAGCACGACCACGCATGAACAGGCGGATTCACATCATCAAAATTCCATTCGTAAGCAGGTAGCTGTCCGTTCGGGTGCATGTACCATTCTTTGGTGAGGAGCAGGAGCTGGTCTTTGGCAAATTGAGAATCAATCAGCGCAAAAGGTACGCAGTGAAAAGCCAAATCCCACGTTGCATACCACGGATATTCCCATTTGTCGGGCATGGAAATGATGTCTTTATTGTGAAGATGTTCCCATTCCGTATTCCGCACGAAATGATTAAAATCCCGAGGAGCTTCAAAATTAGGGTCGCCTTTCAGCCATTTTCCTACGTTGTAGTGGTAGAACTGCTTGTTCCAGAGCAGTCCTGCGAAAGCCTGTCGTTGTACGTTTTTTTCGTCTTCATCAATTACGTCTCTTTGCACAATTCCGTAAAATTCGTCGGCTTCTTTTTTTCTGATTTCAAAAATTTCGTCAAAATCATAAAAAGCGTCCTCCATGGTGTGCGGACTCAGCCTAAAATCAAAGGTTTTGCTTTCTCCGGCTTCTATCCATTCGTCGATATGGAAACAGGCTTTCGTTCCTGATTTTTTTGGATTAACGGTGTCGAGGCCTTTTACCACATAATCATTAATTCCGTCTTTGAAAAATCCTTGTGAGGAAGGAGCATTGTAGAGTTTTCGTGTATTGGTTTCGTTGTCGCAGAAGAGCGTTTCCGCTGTTTTTTTTCTGGAATAAAACTTCTTTACGGAAAGCGTATCGTGTTCGATGTTGATGATGCCCTCCTCTTTCCCTTGAAAATTTGGTTTGTATTCATTGTAACCCCATTTCCAGTTGTTTCTGTACCAAACCGTCGGCAGAATCGCCAGCGGAGCTTTTGCATTGCTTCTGTTGACGGCGGTAACACGGATGAAAATATCCTCAGCGTCTGCTTTGCAGTATTCGATGAAAATATCGAAATATTCATCGTTATCAAAAATTCCGGTGTCGATGATTTCGTATTCCGGTTCTGTTTTGCTTCTTGAGGCGTTTTCTCTGATGATTTTTTCGTAGGGAAATTCGTTAATCGGGTATTTGTACACCATTTTCATGTAGGAATGAGCAGGCGTATTATCGAGATAATAAAAAATTTCTTTGATGTCTTCCCCGTGATTTCCCTGATAATTGCTCAGTCCGAAGAAACGTTCCTTTATTCTGATGTCTTTTTTGTTCCAGAAAGAAAATGCGAAGCAGAGAAGCTGTTTGTCATCGGATATTCCTGCGATTCCTTCTTCTGCCCATCGGTAGGTATAGCTTTCTGCCGTGTCGTGCCCTGTGAATCCCCATGCATTGCCGTTCGGGCTGTAATCTTCACGCACATTTCCCCATTGGCGGTTGCTTACATAAGGCCCCCAAGTTTTCCAGTTTTGGTCTTTTATTTTTTCTGTTTCCGTCATTTTAAATAAATTACCACGAAGGTAAAAATTTTAAAGTTTACATTTTTTTCAAAAAAAATTTTGCAGTTAATATTTTTTGATTATTTTTATCCGCAACAAAAAAAATATTAAAATGAGAAAATTACTTTTCACCCTTGCTTTTTCCCTTTTCGGAGTATTGAGTTTCGCTCAGATTGAAGGAAAATGGAAAACCATAGACGATGAAACCGGAAAAGAAAAATCCATAGTGGAAATTTATAAAAAATCCGACGGTAAATATTATGGAAAAATCCACCAGCTATTGCAAAAACCGGCAAACAACAACTGCGTAAATTGTAAAGACGACCGTAAAAACAAACCACTAATCGGATTGGAAATCGTAAGAGGTCTGTCCAAAGACGGAAATGAATTTTCAGGAGGCACAATTACCGACCCAAAATCCGGCAAAACGTACAAATGCACGATTAAAAGAGAGGGTGACAAACTGAATGTAAGAGGGTATTTCGGCGTTTCCCTGATTGGAAGAACGCAGACGTGGCATAAGGTAAATTAACCTTAAAACTAACTTTTATCATAGAGCACTTCGGAATGAAGTGCTTTTTTTGTAAGGCAAAGACCAAAAAAAATTTATATTTTTGTACTCAAATTTTATACGACAATGGCAGAATATACTTTTCGTGAAGTGATAGCGCAGGCAATGAGCGAAGAAATGCGCAAAGACGAATCCATATACCTGATGGGAGAGGAAGTGGCAGAATACAACGGAGCTTACAAGGCTTCCAAAGGAATGCTCGCAGAGTTCGGACCAAAAAGAATCATCGATACTCCGATTGCAGAGCTTGGTTTTTCAGGTATCGCTGTAGGTTCGGCAATGAACGGAAACCGCCCGATTGTGGAATTCATGACATTCAATTTCTCATTGGTAGGAATCGACCAGATTATCAATAACGCAGCGAAAATCAGACAGATGAGCGGCGGACAATGGAACTGCCCGATTGTATTCCGCGGCCCTACGGCTTCTGCGGGACAGCTGGGAGCAACGCACTCGCAGGCTCTGGAAAGCTGGTATGCAAACTGCCCGGGACTGAAAGTTGTCGTCCCGTCCAATCCTTATGATGCAAAAGGACTTCTGAAAACAGCAATTCA
The DNA here is from genome assembly GCA_049841315.1 of Bergeyella sp. GTDB lineage: Bacteria > Bacteroidota > Bacteroidia > Flavobacteriales > Weeksellaceae > JASGDB01. The sequence goes on from JASGDB010000032.1 coordinate 26,807, forward strand.
GGATAACGACCCTGTAATCTTCATGGAATCCGAGCAGATGTACGGAGACAAAATGGAAATTCCCGAAGAAGAATATTACCTTCCAATCGGAAAAGCGGATATTAAGAAAGAAGGGAAAGATGTTACTCTGGTCTCTTTCGGAAAAATCATGAAGCTGGCATTACAGGCGGCAGAAGATATGGAGAAAGAAGGCATTTCGGTTGAGGTGATTGACCTGAGAACGGTTCGTCCTTTGGATTATGATACCATTATCAATTCCGTGAAGAAAACCAACCGTCTTGTGGTATTGGAAGAAGCGTGGCCTTTTGCTTCCGTAGCTTCGGAAATCTCTTATATGGTGCAGCAGAAGGCATTCGACTATCTGGATGCTCCGGTAAAGAGAATTACCACACCTGATGCTCCGGCTCCGTATTCCGCGGCATTATTTGCAGAATGGTTTCCGAAACTGGAAAAAGTAAAAGAGGAAATCAAAAAAGCCATGTATATCAAGGCTTAATCAATACTATTAAAGGCACTTTTTTAAGTGTCTTTTTTTGTTTTTTACAGTAAAACTTTATTAAATGTGTTGTGTGAGTACATTCAGAAAAATGTTAAACTCAGAGTATTCAAAGAATTATAAATCAAAAACGCTCGGTCTTCGGGTGATGAACATGTCTTTAATCCACAGTGTAAAAGCAAGTCCCAGATAAAACAGAAAGAAAATTCCGGCAGTCGCAAAAGTGGAATAAATGAAAAACACACGGAGCTTGCTCACGGGGATTCCGAGTTTTGTTCCCATTCTTGTAAGCACTCCGAACCATTCGCGTTCCATTTTGTGGCGGAGATTGTTGATGAATTTCGGTTCTTTCATGTTTTTTTGTTTAAAGTTTAAGGTTTAAAGTTTGAGAGTTTGAAATGGTTTGAATGTTTTTGACACCTCGTCAAAAATTTCACAAAAATTTTCGCCACCCCTCTGAAAGAGGGCAATAAACCAGTATCTCGTACCCCAAATTTTGACTTCGTCGAAATAACATTCATCGACTAAAAGGAGATAATCTTCGATTTCCTTTTTACTGGACTCTTAAAAGCTCTAATCCAATCCCGCAATTTAAGCATTTTTTCGATATGCAGTTATTTCGATAATGATAGAGGAAAGCCTGACTTTCCAGAGCGGAATTTATTTTTACGTTCAGTTGCTCCCATTGCCGGACAATCGTGTTTTTTTCCGGTAAAATTTCTCGGTAAAAGTTCATGATTTCATCGGCGGTATTTTCGTTTAATCTTTTGTGATAAGTATATTTCAAGGGAAGAACGGCATTAATGATAACGAGGTCAATGAAATCTTTGGTAAGCATTTTTTCAGTTTCAGTTTCCGAAATTTTCCCGAAATTAAAACGGCAGTTCCAGTACGAATCCGCTTTGATATTTCGGAAAATATCGTACAGTTCCGAAATATTTTCAGCATGAATAATTTTTGAAAAAAGCCCTTGCTGCTGATGAATTAAATTGGCAAGCTGAGAAAGCCTGATAGTAGGGAAATTCGGCGGACGGAGGCGTAGAAATTTTGGAGAAAAAGCAACATCGGGAATTTGAAATTTATTTTTAATAAAATCGTATTCCTGTTTCCAGATTTTCATTTGGTCGTCCAAATTAACGTTGAGAAAACCCGATTTTCCGTACAACAAAGCATGAAGCTGAACGGGATTATTACTGATTTTTCTGACAACGGAAAAATCGATATTTTCCGCAATCTGCCTGAATATTTCCGCATTCACTTTCAACCCGAAAGCATACGCTAATTGATGAAACAACACGGCTTCATAATCATTTTTAAATCGGGAAAGCCTGACTTCTATTTCTTCCGATTTTTCGTCTAATTTCCGCAGAAGCGTACTTTCACAGAAATTGACGGGCATTTTTTCAGAATTAAAAATTTTCTCACACGGAATGAAAAGATTTTCCTGAAGCATCAGCTCGTATTTCCAAAGTAAATCACTGTTGATGAGGTTTTTCAGTTCGAGCGTGGGAATATTTCTATTGCTCAGTTCTTCCACTTCGCAGTCATGGAGAAAAACCACGTGCAGAATCACATTTTCAAATTCGGGATTTTCGGAATGATGATGAAAAATCCAGTCCGAAGAACGCAGGTGCAGTTCGATATTTCCTGCGAGAATTGTGCCTTTCGTTTTGATTTTCCCGAACAGAAAATCCGGTCCCGAATCCTGATTCCATTTCCCGAAATCGAGGATTTCCAAAGCATTTCCGTCCGTATCGGTAAAGTCGAAGCGGGAAAACAGCCTGAAATTCCAGATGTATTGCAGTAATTTTTCGGTCATCACTTTAATCACAAAAACTGATTAAAGATAATAAAATTTGAGATAAAGTGTTGGATTTGATTGCTATAATTCTAAACATAGTAACCCCTTTCAGAATTTGAAACTCCCAAAGCGCTTCGTTGATAATCTTAATTTTGAAACTCAAACTCTTCAAAAAAATAGGTTTCTCCCGAAAATTTCGCAAAAATATGCTGTAAGCCGTTGCTTAAAATAATTTTCTCCGCACCGATTACGGAATTGTATCTTGCCGTCTGCTCAAAAGTTTTTTCGGTGAGTTTGATGTGGGGAGCTTTGCATTCGATGAGTATTTTCGGAATCGTTTTTTCGGTAATTAAAAGGTCGATACGTTTGGTAAGTCCGTTCATTTTCACTTTTTTTTCCGTAATCAATGCAGAGGCGGAATAGCCTTTATTCTTGAGATAATACTGAATCCAGTGCTGGCGTACCCATTCTTCCGGCGTAAGCAGAAGCCATGATTTCCGGACTGAATCATAAATAAAAAACTTATCTTTGTCTTTCCTGAATGTAAAGTCAAAGGTTTCGGGAAAATTCAGTTTCGGAAGTTCCATAGATTGCGTATGAAAGAATTAGATTTACTCCTCAAAAATATTAAAAATAAAGAACTTTTACCGCTTTATTTTCTCCATGGAGAAGAATCCTACTATATTGACGTGGTGGTAAAAGCCTTTGAAAACGAGGTTTTGGCGGAGGATGAAAAAGCGTTTAACCAAATTGTGGTGTACGGAAAAGATACCGGCTATCCCGAAGTTCTCGCTTCTGCACGGCAGTTTCCGATGATGGGCGACAAAATGCTGATTATCGTAAAGGAAGCTCAGGATTTGAAAATGGGAGAGGAGGAAACCGCAGCATTCCTGAATTACATTGAAAATCCGGTGGAATCGACGATTCTGGTTTTTGCGCATAAAAACAAAAAATTAGACGGCAAAAAACGCAAGCTGAACGACCTCCTTAAAAAGAAAAAATATTATTACCTAAGTGAAAAACTTCGGGATTATGAAGTTCCGTCATTCATTCAGAATGAGCTGAAAAAAAGCGGAATACAGTCTGCTCCCAATATTTCTTATCTGCTCGCAGAATATCTCGGTACCGACCTTTCGAGGATTGCCAACGAAATCAATAAACTGAAACTGGTTTTAAAAGAGGGAGAAATTCTGGACGAAAAATTGGTGGAACGCCATATCGGAATCAGCAAAGAATTCAATGTTTTTGAATTACAGAAAGCTCTCGGACAGAAAGACACGGCGAAAGCGATGAAAATCGTTTACTACATGGGCAAAAATCCGAAAACCAATCCGATTGTCATGACGATTGGAACGCTTTATAATTATTTTTCCAATGTGATTTTGTATCATACCGTTTCCGGAGCTTCACCGCAGACGATTGCTTCCGAACTGGGAGTCAATCCGTATTTCGTGAAAGATTATGCAGAGGCGGCGAGAATGTACCCGCTGAAACATGCCACGAGGATTATTTCTATTCTCAGGGAAACCGATTTGAAAAGCAAAGGTCTCGGCGCGAATCAGACTGAGGACAGTGAGTTGCTGAAAGAAATGGCGTATAAAATCCTGAATGTGGATAAGATAAAGGTGAAAGTATAATTGAGATTGGGAGTTGCGGAGTGATTGAGTTGGGGAGAAAATTCCCCTCCTTTGGAGGGGTGGCAAAATTTTCAAAAAGAAAATTTTGACGGGGTGGTTTATAACAAAACGATATGAAAAAATTAATCCTTTTAAATTTTCTGTTTTTAATATTCATTACTGCTTTTTTTGCAGTTTTGTTTTTGTACATGCCTGATTTTTCTCAAACTATCCATACTGATATTTCTATTGAAACAACGGGAAGTTTTGGATTTGGAGTAGTTCGATTTGGATTAATGGAAATTATTTTTTGTCTGCTGATTTCAGTTTTTACTAATTTTATTTTGTTCAAAATTAAATTTCACAATATTTATATTTTTTTGTTTACGGCAGTTTTGCTGAATCTCAATTTGTTTTTATGGATTAATAAGGCTTCTGCCGATTTTATCATTTATCCTTTTAATCAGTTTTCTGTATTCAATTTTATCATTCTGCTTGTATTCTTTTTTATATACTGGATTTTGGTATCGGGAAAATTTATGAAAAACAAACATTGACAAAATTCATCACCAAAAATTCTTAAAACCCAAAATAAATCCCGATTTTTGAAACATTGAACTTTAAACCTTAAACTTTAAATAAAAAGTAATGGAAGAAAATATTTTAGACTGTGTGATTATCGGTTCCGGGCCTGCCGGATATACGGCTGCTATTTATGCAGCAAGGGCGGATTTGAAACCCGAACTCTACACCGGACTTGAACCGGGTGGGCAGCTCACCACAACGACGGAAGTAGACAATTTCCCGGGCTATCCGAACGGAATTACCGGTCCCGAAATGATGATGGATTTGCAGAAACAAGCCGAACGTTTCGATACGAAAGTATATTATGAAATGATTACCAAAGTGGAATTTTCCAAAGAAAGAGGAGGAATTCACAAACTTTGGGCGGGAAACAAAGAAATTCTGGCAAAAACAGTGATTATTTCTACGGGAGCAACTGCGAAATATCTCGGTCTTGATGATGAGAAAAAATATTCCGGAGGTGGAGTTTCCGCGTGTGCAACCTGCGACGGATTTTTTTATAAAGGGAAAGACGTGATTGTTGTCGGAGGCGGAGATACTGCTGCGGAAGAAGCGACTTACCTTGCAAAACTCTGCAATAAAGTAACAATGTTGGTGCGAAGAAACGAATTTCGTGCATCGAAAGCGATGATTCACAGGGTGGAAACCACTCCGAATCTCGAAGTGAAATACCACCACGAACTCATCGGAATCGAGGGCGAAAACGATTTGGTGGAAAGAGCGGTTGTGATTAACAACCAGACTCAGGAAACTTTAAAAATTGATGTTCACGGTATTTTCATTGCCATCGGACACAAACCAAATACGGAGCTTTTTCAAGGTCAGCTGACACTGGATGAAAACGGTTATTTAGTTACGGAAAAAGGTTCTTCAAGAACAAATATTCCCGGGGTTTTTGCTGCAGGAGATGTGCAAGACCATATTTACAGACAAGCAATTACGGCAGCGGGAAGCGGCTGTATGGCGGCGATGGATGCGGAAAAATATCTGGGAGAATTGGAGTGATTATTTCAAGAAATGAGAGAAATTATCTATGTGTTTTTAGGTGGTGGTGCGGGAAGCGTTTTGCGTTTTCTGGTTTCCAATTATACCCAAAAACTGTGGAATATCAATGCTTTCCCGATGGGCACTTTTGTCGTCAATATCACGGGGTGTTTTCTTATCGGCATTTTGTCGGCATATTTCCTAAAAATTGATAATGTTCTGAAATTTCTACTGATTACGGGATTCTGCGGAGGTTATACTACGTTTTCTGCTTTTTCTGCGGAGAACTATTCACTTTGGCAGAATGGCAATTATACTACGCTGGTTTTGTATATTCTTTTAAGCGTTTTCGTGGGACTGGCTTTGGTTTTTGCCGGTTTTCAGATGATGAAAAATTAATTTTTTTCTCTGAAAATAAAGGTTTTAAAAGAATTTTGAATAAATAATTTGTGCAGTCGGTAAAAGGTTTTTATATTTGCACCACTCAAAAACGGGAAAGCCGTTTTTTGGGAGAGATGGCAGAGTGGTCGATTGCGGCAGTCTTGAAAACTGTTGACTGTAACAGGTCCGGGGGTTCGAATCCCTCTCTCTCCGCAACAACAAAAGGTAATTTACTACAAATAAGTAAGTTACCTTTTTTATTTGTGAAGTTTTTTCCTGCAATTTTTGAATTTTTTTTTGTTTTTGATCTCATTTTTGTGTTGCAAATGTGTTACAACGAGAAAATAAAAAAGACCTACATTTCTGTAAGTCTTGGATAATCAAAGTGAGCGCGACAGGATTCGAACCTGTGACCGTCTGCTTAGAAGGCTCTTAATCTGTCGAGAAATCCTTTGTAGATGCTTGTTTTAGGTTGTTTTTGTTTAGCATTTTTATCATTAAAAAGTAATAATGTTACTTTTTATGTTACTGAAATTATTGTTCTTTTAAGTTATTCCCACGTTACATTGAGGTCTTTGAATTCTAAATTTGTTGTGCTTGGTTTGTGATTATCACTATACATCTTAAATCTGAATAGTTTAATGATTTTTGGTTCATTCTGAATAAAAGAAAATTTTACAGTTTGTTTCAATGGTACATTCAAGGCTAAATCAGGAAAACCAATTGTAACAGGGCTCTGTGCATTTCCCTCTATATCAATATAAGATGCTTCAGTTAAACCTACTACTTTATTAGCATCTTTAGCTTCTACTAAAAACGTAATAGAAATCGTTTTGTCTTTTCTATTACCAACAACTTTTGTGATTTTAATTGAAGTGTTATTATCTTCTTTTTCTAAAACAGGTTTATTAATATCTAAAACCTGTTTAAGATATATGTTTTCTGACTTTACAGATTGTATTTCTGTATGCAGATTGGCAACGCTTGTTTTGATATCTTCTATTTCTTTTTTAAGTTCTGCGGTTGTTTGTGCAAATAAAATAGTGGAAAACACCATTGCACACATTAATATTACTCTTTTCATCCTATTTGTTTTTTAAAATTTCTAATAAAGTATTTATTTGGTCTTGGCTAACTTTAAGCCTGTCCGTAAGCTCTCTCTGAATATCCTGATAACCTTTTTGAAGTTCAATCATAGTTGAAACATCATTTTTAGAAATAGTAACATTTCCTCCGTTATTATTTATATTATGGTTTCCGTCCCCATTATTTGAAATGTTTTGGTTAATATCTCTTAGCATTTCTCCGTTTCCAAGAATTAACCAATATGGATTTGTTTGTGGATATATGACTAATATATTTTTTATTGCATCGGAATTTATAGGTCTGTCTTTATTATTTCCTGTAAAATTACCGTAAGACATTTCTATTTTTCTGAAAAATTCTTGTTTACTAACTTCCACATTTTCAGCGAGTAATAAAATTCTTTCCTTTATACTAACTAATTTATTATCCATAAATTTGTTTATTAGCAAATATATTAGTTATATTTGCACAACGAGTTAAACAATACTAAAAACAACTAATTACACAAAAGTAAATAAAATAATATACAAATGTATTATGGTATTATGGAAATTGACAAAATAGACTTTAGAACCCCACTACAACGGGAAAAAGACGAGCGTAACCAAAAGATTTACGCAGAGTATCAGGAAATTTTGAATAATCTTCCAGAGAGTATTACCAAATGGTCGGTTTGGCGTGCTTTGGGAGAAAAGTATGGAATGAAACCGCAAGGTATTCGTGGAGTTTTGCTTAAAATGGAATCCGAAAAAGAGTCTGAAGATGAGTAAGAAAATTTCTCCGTCGGAAGCTAAATTAATCCGTTCACAACTTAAAACCATTATAACTTTTGCTACGAATCTTGAAGCAAGAATGGGAGCTTTTCTGGACGGTGTAGGAGCCGTCCAAGAAAAGCAAAAGCAGAATCAAAAGAAATCTGTCTCAGAAACTGAGTTGAAATTTCATAAATCTTTGAAAATCAAAGAATAGATTTCATATTGACTATGTGTTAAAAATTAATAAGCATTTACCTTTTTAAAAAACGTAAAAATGAAAGATATAAATCTGAAATCTAAAATGTCTGAATTAACCGTTGAAGAATATCTTTCACTGAATCAAGTGAAAGTAAAAAGATATGAATATGGAATAAAGGGTATAGCAAAAATTTTTGGCTGTTCGCGAGATAAGGCTCAAAAAATAAAATCTTCCGGAGATATAGACGGAGCTTTATATCAGAATGGAAATATAATTGTAATTGATGTTGAACGAGCATTAGAGCTTTTTGCTGAAGCAGGAAAAAAATGAATTATTTAGATTTAATAAATAAATTTTGGGTATACAACGATAAACACCGTTTTGGAGCGGTATCTATTGTGCTGTATCTTTTTATTCTGCAAAAGTGGGATGAAGAAAATCAGACAGATTGGGTACAGATTTCAGATTATCTGATTTGTGATACTTTGAAATTAACAAGACCGACTGTAAAGAAGTCTAAAAATAAACTAAGGGATTTTGGTTTAATACAATTTCAAATTAAAAGCGGCTTCGCAACGCATTATAGGATTATTTTTGATTACACTATTGCCGAACCAAACGGCAAAATGCAGAAAACAAAAAAGAAAAAGGAAACACCTAAATCACCAAAATCTAAAAATTCAAATGAAGCTGTATTAGATTTATTCTTTTCACCTAAGTCTTCAGCCGATAAAAAAGAATCTGTATTAGCAAATGAAATTTCTTCTTTGGTAAATGGAATATCAAAAGTTCCTGAGCAACCAGAAGAACCGGAACAGGTAAAACAAGAAGTACCAAAATCTCCATTATCTAAAAATAAAATAAAAGCACTTCCGGATGATGTTCCAACATTAGACGAATTTATAAAACATGCTCAAACATTTGAAATATATACACCTGAATATGATTTTTCGCTTTCTGCCAAATATGAGCAATGGGTATCTGACGAATGGAAGAATGGAAACGGAAAACCTATCAAGAATTGGAAAGCTGCATTGAAAAGTACATTTCCGTATTTGAAAGCAGTAAAGTCTGAATCTGCTCCAAAACTTATTACAATTAAACGCCCAAAATCAACATACGACGAATAGTTATGCAATTAGATAATCCTCTACACTTTAATTCCAACCGGGAAAGAAAAAAGGCAATTCAGGCTTTGACAGAAGCTAAGAAAGTTGCCAAAAAGCCTGTGTTTCTTAAAAAAGGTTACAGCAAGGACTTTGAAAAATTCAAAACGCTAATTCAAAAAAATCCACTGAAGTAATGAATAGAACTTATGATATTTCAATGGAAAGAGTGGTTTTGGGAACATTTCTTATTGAGCCTAAATCGTTCAGTAAATACAAATCCAAACTCAGCCACAATTTATTCTACGACCAAAATCATCAGTTGATTTTCCAGATTATGAATAGGATGTGGGAAAGCAATCAGCCGATTGATATGGTTTTGATTATTCATGAACTTAAAAAGTATGGAAAGCAGAATTTAGACAGTTATATCATTGATTTAACAATGGGTGTTTCATCTTCTGCACATTTGGAGCATCATATAATGGTCTTGGTTGAATTGTCTGTAAAAAGAGATTTTATAGATAAATTCAGCAGACTTTTGAAAATAGCGGCTGACCCAAAAGAAGATATTTTTCTTATTAGGGATAAAGCCTTTGAATATTTTGACCACCTTTTTATTGACCAATTCATTGACCAGAATAAGGAAAGTCAATCATTTCCGGAACTTGTAAAAAAAGTATTGGAATCTGCAAAAAGTGTTACTAATGGAGAAATAACAGGAATTCAGAGTTCACTTAGTACAATCAATAAAACAATGGGAGGTTGGCAGAACTCCGACCTTGTTATTGTGGCAGGTCGTCCGTCAATGGGAAAAACAGCATTTGTAATACAGCAAATTATAGATGTGGTTAAACAGGATTTATCTGCAGGAGTGTTTTCGTTAGAAATGTCTGCGGAACAGATTACGGGAAGAATTATTACCAATTACACAGGTATACCTAATTCTTCACTTCTTCGCAAAGGAATGAATCCTGAAGAATGGGCAACAATGTTCGGGTATTTAGATGAACTAATTGAAAAGAAAATACACATCGACGACACTCCCGGAATATCTATAAACGATTTGCGGACTAAAGCCAGAATGATGCAACTTCGTTATGGGATTAATATTTTATTTGTGGATTATCTGCAATTAGCCACTGAACCAAATGCCAAAAACAGAGAACAGGAAATAGGTTCTATTTCAAGAGGTTTAAAAGCGATTGCAAAAGAATTGAATCTTCCGGTTATTGCACTTTCTCAACTTTCCCGAAAGGTGGAAGAAAGAGGAGATAAAAGACCGTTTTTGTCTGACCTTAGAGATTCAGGTTCAATAGAACAGGACGCGGATGTTGTGATATTTTTGTACCGTCCGGAGTATTACGGATTAGCAGAATGGGATTCTGATTATGACAATCTTCCTACAAAAAATGAAGTTGAAATTATTGTTCAGAAAAACAGACAAGGTGGACTGTTGTCAGAACGTTGCGGAGTTCATTTTCCTACATCGAGATTTTTTGATTTAAACCAATAATGAAATGAAGTTAAAGAAAAGAATAAAGATAGAGAATGCTACTTCATTCAGATTGGAGTATTATGAGGGAGGAAATGAATTGAAATCTAAAGACTTCAATTCTTACAAGGCAATGGAGCAATTTCACAACAGGCAAAAAGACTTTATGTATTTGGACTGTAACAGGTATGCTATGATTGACGAGGAATGGCATCGGTTTATTAAAATACCGTCCAATATTGTTTTTGAACGTGATTTGAAATTTATAAATGAATCATTTAATGAAGTTGTTGAAGCAAAACATCTTCAAAATTTTAAAAATGAGGATTGATTTCTTCAAATTTTTTTAATCAAATTATGAAAATCGAAATAATGAAAAATACAAGTATAAAAATTGATGTAAGTGATTTACATGCGGTGTTGAATGAAAATAATGAGTTGGTAATTGTATCTGCAAATGTTTGT
>JASGDB010000033.1:0-13573 GCA_049841315.1 Bergeyella sp.
TTAGGTTTCCGCCCGAGTTTTGGAAATTTTAGAAAATTGTTTAAAATTTTAGCCGAGTTTCCAAGTCTTGAACTTTTGGTTCTTTTGTTTCAAGACAAAAGAACAGAAATTTAGAATTATAGATAAATGTTAATTTTAAAATCCACAGTTTTTGTCGAAGAACCATAAAATTGAACCTTAATAACTCGCTTCCTCCGTTTTGCTGGAATTTCCGAGGAGACGGTTCAGTTCGCTCATTTCCGCTTTTGTGGCTTCTCGGTATTTTCCGTAGGGAACATCGAGGATGAGATTCATGATGCGGATGCGTTTCAGCTTCATGACTTCGTAATCGAGATGCTCGCACATTCTCCGAATCTGGCGGTTCAGCCCTTGTGTTAAAATAATGCGGAACGTGAATTTATCGATTTTTTCCACAAAACATTTTTTGGTAACCGTGTCGAGAATCGGGATTCCGTTTGACATTTTATGGATGAATTTGTCGGTAATCGGTTTGTTTACGTAGACTAAATATTCCTTTTCGTGGTTGTTTCTGGCGCGGAGAATCTTATTGACAATATCGCCGTCGTTGGTCATGATAATCAGTCCCTCGCTGGCTTTGTCCAATCTTCCTACGGGAAAAATCCTTTTCGGATATTTCATGTAGTCCAAGATGTTTTTTTTTGCTTTCGGATTGGTGGTACATTCGATTCCGACGGGTTTGTTGAGGAGAAGATACACGAAATCCTCTTTCGGTTCGGAAATGATTTTTCCATCCACTTCCACCAAATCATCGGGGCTTACTTTTGTTCCCATTTCGGGGATTTTCCCGTTGATTTTCACTCGTCCTGCCTCAATCAACCTGTCGGCTTCCCTTCGGGAGCAGAACCCGGATTCGCTCAAAAATTTATTTACTCTTTTTAATTGGTTTTCCATAATCGAAAAGTAAAACATTACTTTGGGAAAGAAAAATGATGCAAGTTCATAAAAAAATGCCAAAACGTAATAAAACCCGAAATAGATCATAACATTTCGGGTTTTATTATTATCTGGATGAATTTATTACCCTTTTAGTGCTTTGATTTTTTCCGTTAAAGCAGGAATCACCTGAAAGGCATCTCCTACAACGCCGTAATCCGCTGATTTGAAGAACGGAGCTTCCGGGTCGCTGTTGATTACGACAATCGTTTTGGAACTGTTCACTCCCGCAAGATGCTGAATCGCTCCCGAAATTCCGATTGCTACGTACAGATTCGGAGCAATGGCTTTTCCGGTTTGTCCTACGTGTTCGGTGTGAGGTCTCCAGCCGATGTCGGAAACCGGTTTTGAACAAGCGGTTGCAGCGCCCAAAACTTCGGCAAGGTTTTCAACCATTCCCCAATTTTCAGAGCCTTTCATTCCTCTTCCTGCGGAAACTACAACTTCGGCTTCTTTAAGGTCTAATTTTCCTGAAGACAATTCGCTGGAAATCAATTTAGTATCATTGGCAACGGAAGCTGTTTTCACTTCCTCGCTTCCTGATACCGGATTTTCTTTTGTACCGAAAGCGTTTTGGGAAACCGTTACAACCACACCGTTTCCTTCTGCTTTGGCATGCATGAATCCTTTTCCTGAAAAGGCTTTTCTTTTCACCTGAAACGGAGCAATGCTTTCCGGTGCATCCAGTACATTGGTGATTAACGAATAATTTTTGATAACCGCAAGCACAGGCGCAACGGAAGATGCATCTGCTGTCTGAGGGAAAATGATGATATTTCCGTTCACTACTTCATTCAAAGCCTGCGCATAGGCTCTAGGGCTGAAGGTTTTCAGGCTTTCATCCTGAATTTTGATAACCGATGAAGCTCCGTAACGGTACAATGCATCTGAAGAATCCGTAGGATTTACCGTTACTGCTGTTACCGTGTCTCCGGATTTGTCTGCGATTGCTTTAGCATAAGAAACTGCTTCAAAAGCTGCTTTTTTATAAACTCCGTTTATATTTTCTGCGTATACAAATACTGCCATTTTTTTAAATTAAAAGATTAAAAAATTATTTATTAAAAAACTCGAATCCCGTAACTCGAATCTAAATTACTTTCGCTTCCTCGTGGAGAAGTCTTACCAGTTCATCCAGATTATCGGGAGAAACCAATTTTACGGCTGCTCTCGGTGGTACGCTGTCAAACGAGACAGACGCTACTTTTATTTCGGAAGAAACAGGTTCTGCTACCTGAAGCGGTTTTGTACGGGCAGTCATAATTCCTCTCATATTCGGGATGATGAGTTCTTTTTCGTCCACAAGGCCTTTCTGTCCGGCGATAACAGCCGGAAGACTTACGGAAACGGTTTCTCTTCCTCCGTCGATTTCACGGACTACTTTTGCTTCCGAACCTTCCGTATCCAATCCTGCAACACCGTTTACAAAAGAAATATTCAGTAATTCCGCTACCATTCCCGGAACTGCACCTCCGTTATAATCAATGGATTCTTTTCCGCAGAGAATTAAATCGTATCCTCCGTTTTTGGCAACGTTTGCAATTTCCTGAGCAGTTGAAAAACTGTCTTTTGGTTCGCAGTTTACACGTACAGCATCATTGGCACCGATTGCAAGCGCTTTTCTGATAACCGGTTCGGTATCTGCACCGCCTACATTCACCACGGTTACTGTTGCGCCTTTGGAGGTCTGAAGCTGAATCGCTTTTGTAAGTGCGAATTCATCCAGCGGATTGATTACCCACTGGATTCCGTTCTTGTCGAAGGCAGATTTGTCTGCCGTAAAATTGATTTTCGATGTAGTGTCGGGAACACTACTGATACAAACTAATATTTTCATTGTGAATACTATAATTAAATTGGTTGGTTGTAAAGATATATAAATATATTATGCATGCATAATACTTTTTGAAAAAAATTATTATTTACAGCATTGGAATTTACGAATTTTATTTCTAATCGGGGCGGGGCGGGCGAAACTCAATCTTACCCGGCAGTGAGGGCGCATTTATCTACTTTGTTTTCCATGCTATAAATATACAAAAATGCTTTTTAAGAAAGTTTTTTTCAGAATTGGAATATTTGTAGACTTGATTTTTTAGATAGAGCTTGGGTTATTGGGATTTTTATATTGTTAAAAAAAAACTGCATTGATGCCTTGGAAGCATTGAAAAAACAGATGAATTTGAAAAACCAATACGTAAAATAAGTATCGGATTTCCGGTGCTTTTTTCTCTAAGTTTCTGTTTCTAAAAATATAGTTATATTTGCATATAATAATTTGTATCAATTACTAAATGGACTCGGACGTCGTCAAGCTTTTATCAGCCTTATTCTTAGTTTTACTCAATGGTTTTTTCGTAGCCGCTGAATTTTCTATTGTCAAAGTACGCTACTCGCAAATCCAGATTAAAGCCGCTGAAGGCAATGCCATGGCAAAACAGGCGGAACACATCATCAGAAAGCTGGATTCTTATCTTTCCGCAACACAGCTGGGGATTACACTTGCTTCCCTTGCTTTGGGTTGGGTAGGGGAAAGTGCAATGCATCACATCGTGGAGAAATCACTGCATTATTTCAGTTTTAATCTTAGTGATACGACCATTACGACTATTTCTCTGGTATTAAGTTTTACCATTATTACTATTTTGCATATTGTTTTCGGGGAATTGATTCCGAAATCCATAGCGATTCGTAAGGCAGAGCCGACGGCAATGGCGATTTCTTATCCGCTTCGTTGGTTTACGACTATTTTTCAGCCGTTTATCTGGCTGATGAACTCCATGTCGAACGGCTTCCTCAGAATGATTAATATCCCGCCTGCAAGCGAATCCGATATTCATTCCACCGAAGAATTGCAGCTTCTCGTAAAACAAAGCGCCGATTCAGGGGAAATTGAGGAGGAAAATTACGAAATCATCAAGAATGCTTTTGATTTCACCGACCATTCTGCGAAGCAGATTATGGTGCCTCGTCAGAATATTCTTTCTATCGACATCGAAGACGATAGATATAAAATCCTTGAACAGATTATCGATTCGGGATATTCCAGAATACCGGTGTATCAGGGGTCTATCGATAATGTAATCGGGATTTTTTATACCAAAGAATTCATCCGAGAATACATCAAACACAGAGACGAATACGATACATTTGATATCCGCAAACTCATCCGTGAGCCGTTTTTTGTGGTGGGAAGCAAAAAGATTTCCGATTTACTGAAAGTATTTCAGCAGAAAAAACAGCACCTCGCCATTGTGATTGATGAGTTCGGAGGAACGGAAGGTATTATCACGCTTGAGGATATTCTGGAAGAATTAGTAGGTGAAATTCAGGATGAGGAAGACGATGAAGAAACCATCGTGGACAAAGTAGGAGAGAACATCTATTGGGTGAAAGCAATTAATCCGCTGGATGAAATCAATGACAGCCTGCCTGTACAGCTTCCGCTTTCCGAAGACGGCGATTACAATACGATGTCCGGATTTATCATGCATGAATTGGGCGATATTCCGGAGGAGAACCAGCAGTTCCGCATCGGGGATTACGATTTCAAGATTCTGAAGATGAATAATAAAAGCGTGGAGCTGGTGGAACTTGTTTACGAGCCGAAAGGCTTAACTGATTTTTTAACGGAAGAAACAGGTGAATTGTAAGAAAATGTCAGATATATTCAATACCCGATTTTACGAAGACCCGAAAAGGGAATATGAAGATGATGTTCTCGTTCTGGAAAACGTGGATGATGTCTACAAATTAGTGCTTCATAACGATGATGTGAATACTTTTGATTACGTAATCGACTGTCTGATAGAAATCTGCGGTCATAGTTTGGAGCAGGCGGAACAGTGTACGATTCTTGTTCATTACAAAGGAAAATGCGCCGTAAAAACCGGAAGCATGGAGCTTCTGAAACCGATGCACGAAAAACTTATTTCCCGCGAGCTGACGAGTGAAATTGTGTAAAAGAGAAAATTTCCCTCTTCTCATAAAACGAAACAAAATCCCTTTCAGAAAGACTGAAAGGGATTTTATCTCAATATTTTTTTTTACCGTTACCTGAAGCCGTTTCCGCTTCTTCCTGTGCTTTGCCTGGTGCCGGTGCCGGCACTTTCTGACGTGCTCTGCGCAGAAGTGGAAGCTCTTGTTCCGCTCTGTTGCCGGGTAGTAGTGTTTGTCTGCGTTCCCGAAGACCTAAAACCACCGTTTTGCCCGGAGTTGGTTCTTACCGTTCCGTTTGAATTTCCTGTTCTGAAACCGGAATTGCCGGTATTCACAGTGGTATTTCGCGGAGAGTTTACAGTTCCGTTTGTATTGGTGCGGAAGCCTGCATTTCCCCTTACCAAAGCCGTGTTGTTTTGATTTTCCACGTAGATTTTCCTGTTGTTCACGCCGTAGTAATACGGAACACCGTTGTCATAATAATAATTGAATCCGTCTCGGTAATAATATCCGTCATTTCCCCAGTATCCGCCGTTTCCGTAGTAATAGGAAGGAGCGTAATAATATCCGCCGGAATAATACGGGTCATCATAATACTGGCGGTTTGCGCTATAATCCGCAGGATAAGATACGCAAGATGCAAGAGTTCCCAAAAGGGCTATACTGAGTACCGTTTTTATCAGATTTTTCATTTTTTTAAATTTTTGATTGGTTAAAACTTTTTTTCCACTGGAGGTAACCAATTACCGCCATTATAGTAAATACTAAATATTGTGCCGAAGTGATTCCAAGTCCTTTGTAAATATACATCGGAATAGAAATAACATCTGCGATAATCCAGAAAATCCAGTTCTCAATCCGCATTTTCGCCATCAGCCACATCCCGACCAAGAGCAGGGCAGTGATGAAAATATCCAGCCGGTTCGCCCAATCCAGATGATAAAGTCCGAGGTCGACACCTGCCATTGAGAATTGATTGTCAATATAAGGTTTATAATAATAAATTACCGTAACTAAAATAATGCTGAAAATGAATAAAACCGAGGCATACAGCCATTCCTTTTTCTTCGCCCATGAAACTTCCACGTGTATATGGTCGGCAGAACTTTTCGACCAAAGAATCCAGCCGTACACGCTCATCACCGTATAATACACATTAATCATGCAATCCCCGAGAAGACCGAAAACAAAAAGAATATAAACATAAATCGTTGTTGAAATAATCCCCGTAGGATAAACCCAGATATTTTTCCTGATAGAAAAGAACACGCTCAAAAGCCCGAAAACAGTCGCAACTGCTTCCAAAACAATCTGATACGTTTCGTAACTCTCGTATGGTTTGATAAAAAGCTGGTAAAAATCCATACTTAATCGTTTTTGTAAATATCCAGCACAGGAAGCGACTTTCCCGTAAAATCCCAAAATGCCTGATTTTCCCATGAAGAGCCATCGGAAGCGTCAGTTCCCTTATAAGCCGTCCATTCTCCGCCCCAATAGCAGAAACCGACTCCGTTCGGAACTTCGGAAACGATGCTTTTTATTTTTTTAAGAAAATCTGTCTGTCCCTGTGGTGTGGCAGGAAACTGCGGAATCAGCTGGCTCTGCGCTCCGATTACGTTATGTGTCTGGTCATTCCATTCGAGGGTAAAAGGATAGGAGGTTTCCGCAATCAGGATTTTTTTTGAATATTTTGAGGAAATCTGTGTTAAAGCATTTTTCAGTTCATCTAAATTTTTCCCGTGCCATAGCGGATAATAGCTGATTCCGATAATATCGTAATCCAAATCTTTAACTTGATTAAAAAACGAATCCGCACCTTCAAATCCGGCGTAATGCAGAATAATTTTGGTCTTCGGACTGGAAATTTTTACCGCAGAAATTCCTTGTTTTAAAAGTGCTTTGAACTGATTAAGATTTGAAATATTTCCTTCGTTCCAAAGGAAGCCGTTATTAATTTCATTCCCAATCTGAATATAATCCGGCTGTATTTCTTCTGCAATAGTTGTAGTATGATTTTGTACGGCAATTTTCAACTGTTCAAAAGAATAATCTTTCCATACGGAAGGCTTAGTCTGCTGAGAAGGGTCTGCCCACGAATCCGAATAATGCAGAGAAATTAGGACTTTCATTCCCTTATTTTTGATTTCTTGTGAAAGTGCTTTTACTGAAGCCAATCCGGAAGTTTCAGTTTCGGGATTTACCCAAAGGCGAAGGCGCACTGTGTTTCCTCCCGCGTTCTTAAAAGTGGCAAGCATATCCTCAGGAGTTCCTGTATAGTTATAATACACTTTTCCGCTTTTTCTTACTTCGGGAAGAAAGGAAAAATCCGCGCCTTTTATTTCCGGCTGCTGAGGTTCGGGAACTGGAGTTTCAGGAGTATCCTGCCCCGAAGAATTGCAGGAAAACAATAGTAAAGCAATAAAAAAAGGAAGAATATTTTTGAAAGAAAATTTCATTGTATGGTTTAATAATATACAAATATAAGGCATTTCCGCACTTTCGGGCAATACTAAAAAAAACACTTTTCAAATTCGTCTTTTAAATTTATAGATTGTACTTTTGCGATTCATCTTTTTCGGATTTTCCCCGACAAATTTTATGGTAATGAAAAAACTTCAGAATATCCTTATTTCCACACGTACAATGGCAGTTCTTCTGCTGGTTTTTGCTATCGCAATGGCGCGTGCCACCTTTATCGAAAACGATTACGGAACGCCTGCTGCAAAAGCATTGATTTACGAATCCTGGTGGTTTGAGCTGATTATGTTTCTGCTCATCATCAACTTTATCGGAAACATCGGCAGATACCGACTTTGGAGAAAAGAAAAATGGCCGGTACTCGTGTTTCACCTTGCGTTTATTCTTATTTTTATCGGCGGTGCCATTACGCGCTACATCAGTTTTGAAGGAATCATGCACATCCGAGAAGGGCAGACTTCCAAAGAAATCATTACGGATAAAAATTTCTTTAAAATTCAGATTTTAAAACCGGGAAATGAGCCGCAGCAATATCAGGATATTCCTTATTTAATGTCTCCTCTCCATAAAAATTTCAAAGCAAATTATGATTATTTCGGAACTAAAATCAGCGTAAAAGCCGTGGATTTTATCCAAAGAAAAAAAGACAGCCTGATTGCCGACACCAAAGGAGAAGAATTTCTCCATTTCGTAGTTGCCGGAGACAGAGGAAGAGAAAATTACTACTTGAAATCCGGTGAAACCCAAAATCTGAATGGTACGCTTATCAGTTTCAACAGACCGATTGAAGGTGCTGTGGAATTTAGAAATACTTCGGGACAACTCGAAATCAAAACGCCCGTAGACGCCAGCTATATGACCATGGCAACACAGGCAACAGGAACGACAAAAAAAAACGAATACCAGCCTTTGGCTTTGCGAAGTCTTTACACCGTAAACGATTTGAGAATCGTAGTTCCCGAAGGTTTGAAAAAAGGAACTTTGAAAGCATTTGAAGGCGACAGAAAAAAAGACAAAGACGTTCCGGATCAGCTTACCGTAGAAGTAAAAGGCCCGAAAAATACACTGATAACCGACCTTTCCGTGGAAAAAGGAAACCCGAATGCCTTTAAACAGATTGAACTGGACGGAATGAACATTATTTTAGGTTTCGGCCCGAAAGTATACAATACGCCTTTTGCCCTGAAACTCGATGATTTCGTAATGGAAACCTATCCGGGAAGCTCATCGCCGAGTGCGTATGAAAGCCATGTGAAAGTAGTAGATGAAGGAAAAGAAATGCCGTATAAAATTTTTATGAACCACGTACTGAATTACAAAGGTTACCGATTTTTTCAGGCAAGTTTTGACCCGGACAGACAGGGAACGGTTCTTTCCGTAAACCACGATTTCTGGGGAACTCTTGTAAGTTATATCGGCTATACATTCCTGTTTTTGGGAATGTTCGTTACGTTTTTCTGGAAAGGGTCTCACTTCTGGAAGCTGAACAGCATGCTGAAATCGGTAAGCAAAAAGAAAACCGCAACAGTATTGCTTTTGCTATTCAGTCTTTCTCTTTCCGCACAGGAAATTGATATGCACGGAACAGACGGAAGCAAAACCGTACACACCCAAAACGACGGACACAATCATTCCGAAGATGAAGGACATTCGCACGCCGTTCCCGAAACCGAAAATCCGAGAGCAAAGCAATCTCAGAACTCTAAAATGAGAACCATTTCTGCCGATGAAATCATTGACAGAAACAAAATCTCCAAAGAACACGCCGAAAAATTCGGATATCTTTTGGTGCAGAATATTGAAGGAAGAATTGTTCCGATGAATACGCAGGCGCTGGATGTTTTAAGAAAATTATACAAAAGCGATAAGTTTAAAGGAACTAACGGCAAATCGCTCGATGCCAACCAATGGTTTTTATCCGTAAACACTGATACCGAAACCTGGACAATGGTTCCGCTGATTAAAATTACAAATGGAGGTGATGAGCTGAAGAAAAAAGTAAATGCCAATGCTGAAGGCTATACGTCGCTGATGAATATGTTCCCGATTGACCCGAAAACGGGAATGCTTCATTATGTTTTGGAAGATGACTATAATACGGCGTTCAAAAAAAAGCCGGCAGAACAAAGCAAATACGATATTGCCGTAATCGACTTGAACGACCGTGTTCAGGCTTTCAACGAATTTTTCAGCGGACAGTTTCTGAGAATCGTTCCCGTGAAAAACGACCCGAATAACCGCTGGAATTCATGGCTGGATGCCAATTTCGAGCCGGATATGGAATCGCAGAAAGTAATGGCGCCGTATTTTCTTTCCATTGTGGAAGCCGGACAAAACGGAAACTGGAAAAAAGCAGACCAAGAACTCGCCAAATTATCGGAATATCAGCAGAAATGGGGAAAAAATGTAGTTCCCTCAAAAACCAAAGTAGATATGGAAGTTATCATGAATAACGTGAATATCAACTTCAAACTGCTTATTTTTTATACTCTAATCGCCGGTTTGCTCGTAGTTCTCGGCTTTGTTCAGCTCTTCAGACCGTCGTATATCATTGATAAAATCATTAAAGTAACGATTTATTTCGGTGCTTTGGGGTGGTTTCTTCAGTTAATAGGACTTATCGGAAGATGGTATATTTCCGGTCATGCCCCTTGGAGCAACGGTTACGAAGCTATCGTATTTATATCGTGGGTGGGAATTACGGCAGGATTTGCCCTTTACAGAAATTCCAATGCATTGATACCTGCCGCCGGTTTTACGGTAGCGGTGATGATGATGGGATTTGCGCACGGAGGTTCTGCATTAGACCCGCAGATTACGCCTTTGGTTCCGGTGCTTAAATCGTACTGGCTCATTGTTCACGTTGCCGTTATCGTGGCGAGCTACGGATTATTCGGATTGTCTTTCGTTATCGCGGTTATCGTGTTGCTCTTTTATATTTTTACAAACAGGAAAGTATTTAAAATTCATAATGATAAAGCGATTAAGGAACTTACGATTGTTTCTGAAATGTCATTAACGATAGGTTTATTCCTATTAACTGTAGGAACATTTCTCGGAGGAATTTGGGCAAACGAATCATGGGGCAGATACTGGAGCTGGGACCCGAAAGAAACATGGGCGTTTATTTCGGTAATGATATATGCTTTTGTACTGCACATGCGGCTGATTCCGGGACTGAGAGGAAGATGGGCTTTCCATACTGCGGCCATGTTTGCGGTTAGTACGGTTGTGATGACGTATTTCGGCGTGAACTATTACCTGAGCGGACTTCACTCTTACGCAGCGGGAGACCCTGTTCCGATTCCGGCGTGGGTGTACATCGGGATTACAACGATGATTGCACTTTCGGTTTTTTCTTTTGTAAAATTCAGAAAGCTGAAAAAATAATACCTTCCGAAAGACATCAATGAATTTGATATTTCGGCTTATCCGCAGAGCATTTACCTTATCCGCCTGAAATACGGAACGCAGTGGGAAACTTTTAAAATTATTAAAAATTAGAAATATATCAAAAGCAACTCTTTCGGTTGCTTTTTCCTTTCTCCCAAACCAATAATTTTCCGTAAATTCGCATAAATTTTTAATCAAATGAATTACGATATTATTGTCATCGGAAGCGGACCGGGCGGTTATGTTACGGCAATCCGGGCTTCTCAGTTAGGATTCAAAACCGCTATTGTGGAAAAAGAAAACCTTGGCGGAATCTGCCTGAACTGGGGTTGTATTCCTACAAAAGCATTACTGAAATCGGCTCACGTTTTCAATTATCTGAAACACGCCGAAGACTACGGACTGAACAAAGTGGAAAATCCGGGATTCGAGTTTTCCAATGTCATTCAGCGAAGCCGTGGAGTGGCTTCCAAAATGAGCGGAGGCATCCAGTTTCTGATGAAAAAAAATAAAATCGATGTGATAATGGGAACGGCGAAAGTGAAAGCCGGAAAGAAAATTGATGTAACGGATGCCGACGGGAAAACGTCCGAATACTCCGCAAATCATATCATCATCGCAACCGGAGCACGTTCCAGAGAACTTCCGAATCTTCCGCAGGACGGCAAAAAAGTGATTGGTTACAGACAGGCGCTTTCACTTCCGGAACAGCCGAAATCAATGATTGTGGTCGGTTCCGGTGCTATCGGAGTGGAATTCGCGGATTTTTACAATACAATGGGAACGAAAGTAACGATTGTGGAATTTATGCCGAATATTGTTCCCGTAGAAGACGAAGAAGTTTCAAAACACGTTGAAAAATCCCTGAAAAAATCGGGAATCGATATTATGACCAATTCTTCCGTAGAATCTGTTGATACAAGCGGAAACGGTGTGAAAGCAAAAGTAAAAACAGCCGACGGAGAAATCACGCTTGAAGCCGATATTCTTCTTTCCGCTGTCGGAATCGCTGCGAATGTGGAAGGAATCGGGCTGGAAGAAGTGGGCATCAAAACCGATAAAGGCAGAGTTCTGGTAAACGAATGGTACGAAACTTCCGTTCCGGGATATTATGCGATTGGTGATATTATTCCGACTCAGGCTTTGGCGCACGTTGCTTCAGCAGAGGGAATTACCTGCGTTGAAAAAATCAAAGGCATTCACACCGAAAAAATCGACTACGGAAATATTCCGGGATGCACCTATTGTCATCCGGAAATCGCTTCTGTCGGACTTACCGAAAAACAGGCAAAAGAAAAAGGCTACGAAATCAAAGTCGGGAAATTTCCGTTATCCGCTTCCGGAAAAGCAACAGCAAACGGCGATACAGACGGTTTCATCAAAGTAATTTTCGATGCGAAATACGGAGAATGGCTCGGTTGTCATATGGTTGGCGACGGCGTTACCGATATGATTGCAGAAGCGGTTGTGGCAAGAAAATTAGAAACTACCGGACACGAAATCCTAAAATCTATCCACCCGCACCCGACCATTTCCGAGGCGGTAATGGAAGCGGTTGCTGCGGCTTATGGCGAGGTGATTCATATTTAAAAATTGAAATAAACTATTTAAAATCAACCCTTTCAGAATTGAAACTCCGAAAGGGTTTTCAGTGTGTGTGAGTGTTGTGAGAGCTTAAAGCTCTCACAACGCTTTTTTTTATGTTGATATTATTGAACCGCCTAAACCTCATAGGTTTTTAAAACCTATGAGGTTTTCAAACGCTGAAAGAATTTTTTATGAGCGTTGTGAACTTGAAGCCCCAGCACTTTTTTATGTTATTCAACTGTCAACCTCAAAGATTTTTTAATTCTGAAAAAGGGTTTATTCTTTGGCAAAATTTTCATCATAACTTTCCTTTGCAGCCTGATAACCGATTTGGAAAATTTCATCCAAAACCTCTGCTTTTCTTTCAAACATTCCGAATTTGGACAGTTTTTTTGAAGTGATGAACCAGTCGCAGTACGAAAACTTATGAAGCTCCGTCCGGTACGAAAGCAAATCATAAGAGCGGGAAACTACACTTTTGATTGTAGTCAAATCTTTCAGTTCCACATCCTGTGGCGGCGAAACGAAAACTCCAATCATTTTGCCACATTCATTTTTGATAATATCAGCCGGAAAATTATTGAGAACACCTCCATCGCTGTACAATTCGTTTCCGATAATATAAGGCGTAGTAACTCCCGGAACCGAGCAGGACGCAATAATAGCATCCACTACTTTAAAATCTTTATCAAAAATTTTCTGTTTTCCGGAAACCAGCTCTGTTGCTACAATACGAACGTCTTTTCCTAATTCTCCTATCGTTGTCTTACGGAAAACCGGCTCAAGATACATCCTGAAAATTCCTGATGAAACCAATCCGGGCTGATTGAACGTGAAATGCTTCCAATTAAAAAAATATACAGATTTGAAAAAATCCACAATTTCTTCCGGAGATTTTCCTGCCGAATACAGCGAACCAACAATAGAACCGGCGCTGCAGCATGCTAAAATTTCAGGTTCAATATTCTTTTCTTTCAGGAATTTCAAAACTCCGGCGTGTGCAACGCCTTTGGTTCCGCCCCCTGAAAGTACCATTCCTAATTTTGAATTTTTCATTTCTACAAAATTAACCATTATAATGAGAAAAATAAATTAGTTCTTCGACAAAAACTGTGGATTTTAAAATTAACTTTTATCTATAATTCTAAATTTCTGTTCTTTTGTCTTGAAACAAAAGAACCAAAAGTTCAAGACTTGGAAACTCGGCTAAAATTTTAAAGAA
>JASGDB010000034.1:0-5451 GCA_049841315.1 Bergeyella sp.
AAAGTTACAGAAGACTTGGCAAAGACTATGAATATCACACAGATACAGCAGAAGCAATGGTGAAAATTGCTATGATTAAGCTAATGCTGAACAGATTAAAATAAAAAATTTAGACAGTTACTAAGTTGAAATTTTGCAGATTTCTCTTAACAAGACTTTTTAAAGTACCAAATATTTTACGGTTGCTTTTCAGCAACATATAAGGCAAATGTAAGTCTTTTTTGTAATTGTGCAAATTTTTAATGGGAGAAAATTTATGCTAAAATTTTTATATCTTTACTCTGTGAATGATAAGGAAAAAAAATGGGCTATATAAAAGAACCAAAAGGTGTGGATTTCGTTATTCAAAGCGAACCTTTAACCGATAAAAACCGAAAGGAAATCTCTGAATTTATAAGAAAATACAAAGAAGAGCAATCCCAAAAAAGAAATAAAACGGTGGTAAGAAGCAAAAGAACCATCGCGAAAAAAAACATCTAATTTATAATCGCCAACAATTTGTTGGCGATTTCAATCTAATATATCGTCAATACATTAGAAACGACCAACCTACGCAACAGACAAAGCCTTAAAACAATTCATAAAATCCGCACTGGAAGAGGATTTAGCAAGAAAACCGTAGGTAATTGACGAAAATTAAAATTGTATTATATTACAACTTTTGATTATATTTGCAGTGAAAAGAGAAATTATTGCTTTTGGAGATTATTATCACGAGTTTATAAAAATGCTCAACGATAAGGAATTACTGAAGTTGAAATATATTCTTTCGCTTTTGGAAACGGAAGACAGAATGCCTCTAAAATTCATAAAATATTTAGAAGATGGTATTTATGAATTACGAATGGAATATTCGGGAAATATATACAGGATATTTTTCATTTTTGATGAAGGAAACATTGTAGTTTTGTTCAATGGATTTCAGAAAAAAACTCAAAAAACGCCCCAAAACGAACTTAAAAAAGCAAAGAAAATTAAAACGGAATACAATGACTACAAAAAAAATAACAAGCATCAGTAAAGAACTTGAAGAAGAATTCGGCAAAAAAGGGACTCCCAAAAGAGCGAAATTCGATGAAGACGCTTATGCTTTCTACACTTCACAAATTTTATTAGACGCACGAAAATCCGCAAAACTTACCCAAGCCGAACTCGCCCAAAAAACCGGAACTGATAAAGCCTACATTTCCCGCCTCGAAAAAGGACTGATTACACCAAGTGTCGCCACATTTTTCCAATTAATTAATGCTTTGGGAAAAAGGATAGAAATTGCGGATTATTAATGTGAAATAAATAACAATCAGTCAATAAAAACAAATGAAACGACCACCATACGCCACCGATAAAGCCCTGAAACAATTCATCAAATCCGCACTGGAAGAAGATTTGGGAAACGGCGACCATTCCACGCTTTCCACAATACCGAAAGATTTAGTGCAGAGTGCAAAACTTCTGGTAAAAGAAGACTGCATTCTGGCAGGAGTGGAACTGGCGGAAATTATTTTCAAAACGTTTGATAAAAATCTTCAAATTGAAGTGTTCATCAAAGACGGACAACCCGCGAAAAAAGGCGACATCGCTTTTATCGTTTCGGGGAAAGCGCAGTCTATTCTTCAAACCGAAAGATTGGTTTTGAATTGTATGCAACGAATGAGCGGAATTGCAACAATGACGCACGATTGGGATTCCCGATTGGTAGGAACAAAAACCAAACTTCTCGACACCCGAAAAACCACTCCGAATTTCCGAATCTGCGAAAAATGGGCGGTCGCCATCGGCGGCGGAACCAATCACAGATACGGACTTTATGATATGATTATGCTGAAAGACAATCACATCGACTACAACGGAAGCATCACAAACGCCGTAAAAATGGCAAAAGATTACCTCAAAAAAAACAAACTGAAACTGAAAATTGAAGTAGAAACGAGAAATTTAGCGGAAGTTGAAGAAGCTGTAAAAGCCGGAGCAGACCGAATTATGTTCGACAATATGGACGTTCCGACAATGAAAAAAGCCGTGAAAATCGTCGGCGGAAAAGCCGAAACCGAAGCAAGCGGCGGAATTACGCGCGAAGTGCTAAATTCTGTGGCAAAAACCGGTGTGGATTTTATTTCAGCAGGCGCATTGACACATTCTGCGAAAAATATTGATTTGAGTCTGAAAGCCGTGAAATAACCTTATCAAAAAACACAATTATCAGGTTTAATTTTATTAATTATGCAATAAATACAAATCGGTAAAACCCTTACACTCGTCTTTTCCGGATTTCGTCAAGGTAATCCCAAACACTGTCTTCCTTTTTCTGAGGCATTTCCAGAAAATCTTCGGGATGCGTTTCGATGTATTCCTGCCAGAGCTTGTCGTCTTTTTCGTTGTAATAATTGGGATATTCCCAAATGAATTTCTTTCTATGTTCACCCTTTTTTCTGTTCATTAATGCCAGAATAATTCCCACAACCGCCCCCGAAAGGTGCGCCTGCCATGAAATTTTACTCGGCTCGGAAAGCGTACTGAACAATTCTTCCGGAAAAACGCCCCAAATCAAACTGCCGTAATACAATGCCACAACTAAAGAAATGGTCAGCAGTTTCGGATTCTTCCTGAAAATTCCGCTGAAAAACAAAAAAACGCCAGCGCATACACCAATCCGCTCGCTCCGATAATGCAGACGTAGCGGTATTGTCCGGTGAAAATATCAATAGGCGGAAGCGACCAAACCAAAAGCCCCGACAGTATCCAGCTCAGGAAAAATATTTTCGGGGCAATCTTCGGGTAAAACTGAAACAAGAGGAACATCAGCACAAACATCGGAACGGAATTGCTGAAAATATGCTCCAGCCCGCCATGAAGAAGCGGGGAAAACAAAATGCCCGAAAGTCCCTCCGGAAGCAATGGAATAATCGCACCTCTGCAGTTTTCAAAAAGGCCGGTATTCTGCAAAAGAAATCCGCCCCACATTGCGAGAAGCATGAGTGTCGGAAAAAACAACGCTTTGTAATCGAGCTTATTCTGCAGAAAAGATTTGAACATGCTTTTTTCTTTCAAAACTATTGCCAATGAATTTTTCGGGAAATTATGACCGTACGGAAAAAATTATGAAAAAAAAACAAGACAAAACTGCGCAAATTTGCGTTATGATGAAAACAGGATAAGACCTTTTACAAATTTAATACTAACTTTGCACGCTGAATAAACTAAGCCTATGAGCCGTATTACTGCCCTCTTACTTATCTTTTTAACCGGTATTTTTTATTCGCAGAAGAAGCCATATCTGTCGGAAATTGATTCCATTTCTCAAAGCAGATGGAATGCGGTGAGCATTGATATGGACAGTTTGAACGACCCGAAATTCGACAAAGTTTCCGTAACGCTCCGTCGTGATACGGTGATTGTTCCGAAGGAAGTTATCATAACATCCGTTCCGGAAGAAATTCCCGTTACGCCTTTCAGCCTTATTAAAAACCCTGAAAAAACATGGTTTTATTACGGACAGAACAATTTGGTTTTCAATCAGTCTTCGTTTTCCAACTGGATTTCCGGAGGGAACAACAATATAGGAATCATCGGAAAGGTGAACTACAATATTATTTACAAGCATCAGAAACATTATCTGGAAAATATCATTCAGTTAGGATACGGGTTGATTGCACAGGAAGACCAGAGCGCCAGAAAAACGGAGGATTACATCAACCTGATGACCAACTACGGATATGAATTAGGGGGAGATTATTATCTCTCCAGCGGTATTCAGTTTCTGTCGCAGTTTACGCCGGGATACAACTATTCTGAAACTCCCGACCCGGAGATTTCCGACAGGGTTTCCCGTTTTCTTGCTCCGGGATATGTTAATCTGGGTATTGGTATTTCCTATAATCCGAAAGAAAATTTTCAGGTGATTTTCCGCCCTGTGAACGGCAAATTTACGTTTGTAACCGACCCGCATTTACAGTTGGCCGGCAAATTCGGTCTGGAAAGGGACGGACAAAGCATGAGGGCTGAGATTGGTGCGATGCTCAATATTATATACAGACTGAAAATCAAAAAAGGAATTAATTTCGACAATCAGTTGAATTTCTTTAGCAATTATCTGCATCATTCCGAGCGTGTGGATATTGCTTATGCCGGAAATCTCAACATCAGATTCAATAAGTTTATTTCCACTATCGTTTCTCTGGATATGGTGTATGACCACGACCAGATTGCCAGACTTCAGCGGAAGCAGACTTTGAGTGTAGGGCTTTCCTATAATCTCGGGCAGAGTATTGAAAAAGACCAGAGACCTTCCAAAGAGGTGAAACCTTTTGTTACAAAATAACCATTGTTAAAAATAATTCTTAATTTTACCAATTAAAATCATAAATATGAAGAAAATTGTATTACTCGGTGCGGTAATGTTCGGAGTTTCCGTTTCAGCACAGGAAGAGCCGGCTGCGGCAGTGGATTCTGCGGCAGTTGTTACGCCAAAATATTGGTCTGTACAGGGGCAAAACACGTTGATGCTCAACCAGGCAGCATTCTCCAACTGGGTCGGAGGCGGCGCCAACAATGTGGGCTGGCTTGCCGGAGTCAACTATAATCTTACCTACGAAAAAGATAAAGATCTTTGGGAAAACATCGTCATTCTCGGGTACGGACAAAATAATACAGAAGGCATCGGAAACAGAAAAACACAGGATGTTATCAACCTGTCTACGAACTACGGGAGAAAAATTTCAAAAAACTGGTACGCTTCTGTAGGAGCGGGTTTCCTTTCGCAGTTTGCCCCGGGGTATGATGACGGGAACAATCCTGCGGCTGCCAAAATTTCCAATTTTATGGCTCCGGGATACCTTAATGTGGGGGCGGGTTTTACATACAGACCGAACGATAATTTTACCATGACACTTCGTCCTGCCAATGCGAGATGGACTTTTGTTCTGGATGAAGACCTTCAAAATGCAGGAAATTACGGTCTTAAAAACGACGGTGATTCTTCCGTTTTTCAGTTCGGTTTCCTCGGAACGGCGCAGTACAAACTGAAAATAATGGAAAACATGACACTTGTGAACACGGCATCCGTATTTTCCAACTATCTCGACCATCCGGAAAGATTGGTGCTTTCCTACGGAGGTGTTCTGAATATGAAAATCAACAAATACGTTTCTTCCGTTATCACGCTCGACCTGCTGTATGACCACAACCAAATCAAAAAAACTCAGATGAAACAAACGCTGGGTGTTGGTTTTGCGTACAATATTGATAATGGCGTAAAACGTTCTGACAGCAAAGACCACCAAAGCTGGAAAAACTAAGAGTTTTAGAGCCTGTTTAAAAACTATTAAGAAATAAAATTTTCAGGGATTTTTCTTTTTCCCGTCCCTAAAGGGTGGAGAAATCCCTGAAAATTTCATCAAAATTATACCCTTTAGGGTTAGGGAAATTAATTTTGATGAAATTTAAACAGGCTCT
>JASGDB010000035.1:0-6603 GCA_049841315.1 Bergeyella sp.
AGTAACTGTCTAAAAATTAAAAATAATTAAATAAAACACTGACAATCAATTTGTTATGTCGAATAAATTTTGTAACTTGTTGGTAACTAATCAAATAAGTTACTTTTATGAAAAATTATTCGAGCAACCTAACCGAAAGTCAGTGGAATACAATATTACGCATTATTGAAGATAAAAGAAAGAGAAAATATTCTTTGCGTGAAATTTTTGATGCTATTTTTTATCTTTCAAAAACAGGATGTCAATGGAGAATGATACCGAGGGAATTTCCCTCTTGGAAATTGGTCTATTATTATTTTACCAAATGGAAAAGAGACGGAACTTTTGATTTGATAAATGAGGTTTTAAGAGGCTCTTTAAGAAAAAAATATGGAAAACACGCTGAACCAACTGCTGGAATAATTGATAGTCAATCTGTTAAGAGTACAAGAAGCGGTTGTCTTGAAAGAGGTTTTGATGGAGGAAAAAAGGTCAATGGTCGAAAGAGACATATTGTTGTAGATACCTTAGGTTTACTTTTAGTGGTTGTGGTTCATTGTGCAAACCAGCACGATAGCAAAGGAGCGATGAAGGTTTTTGAAAAATTAAACGAGAATTTTTATACGCTGAAAAAGATATTTGCAGATGGTGGATACAGAGGAGAACTGATAGAGAATGTCAGGATAAAATTCAGATTTATATTAGAAATTATTCTTAGGACAGATAAAGAAAAACCTTTTAAGATTCTTCCAAAACGGTGGATTGTCGAAAGAACATTTTCTTGGTTCGAAAGTTACAGAAGACTTGGCAAAGACTATGAATATCACACAGATACAGCAGAAGCAATGGTGAAAATTGCTATGATTAAGCTAATGCTGAACAGATTAAAATAAAAAATTTAGACAGTTACTGAGAATGCAGTACCAACTTCAATACATTATAGGCTCAACATTAGAATCTTCGGCTCTATGGTTTTTCAGAATTTGTGTATATCTAATTTTTATAATACAAAAAATTTGGTGTTATGTCCTTATAATGTTAGGTCCTATTGCAGTAGGAATGTCTATGATTCCCGGATTTGAAAATTCACTTCAAAATTGGATTGCTAAATTCATTAACATTAATCTCTACACATTCGTCGCTTTTATTATCATCAATATTGGGCAACAGATGATTCAAGCTGCCTACGATATGCAGATAGACCGATTAACTGCCATTATTGGTGGAGAAGTCTCAGAAGCAAATCAAGCATTAATGGTAAATTTCGTTTCGAGTTTAGGCTTTATTGAATCAGTAGGATTTACAGTCGTAGCATATACCGTATGCGGAATTGCAATGTTTTTAGTACCAACCATCGCTGATTCTATTGTTTCTGCGGGAGGTGCAGGAATTATGAGTAAAGCAAAATCCGCAGCAAGCAAAGCAGCAGGAAATGTTGCAAGTGCAGGGAAAGTAGTTGTTGCAGGGGTGGCATCTGGAGGACCTGCTGCGGCAAAAGTGGCAGCAACGGAAATTGGAAAAAAAATGAGATAATTTTTAAAAATCAAATAAAATGCTCGTAAAAAATATAGAAAAGAAAATCAACATCAATAAAAGAGTTGCAGTTGCGGCTATACTCTTTGCGGTAGTCATCGTGATTGCAGGATTTGTATTTGCGTATTCGCTTATAGAAAATTCGCGAAAAAACATCTATGTAATCGACAACGGCGTACCTGTTTTGGTAAAGCAAGTTGATGAAACACTAAACAGACCTGTTGAGTATAAAGCACAAATTGAGCTGTTTCACAGACTGTTTTTTACACTTGCTCCTGATGATGAATACATTAAGCAAAATGTTGAAAAATCACTTTATCTCATTGATGATTCCGGAAAAAAAGAATATATAAATCTTAAAGAGAAAGGATTTTACAATCAAATTATTTCATCCAACAGTTTAGTTTCTATAAAGACTGATTCGATTAAAGTAGATAATGAAAATAAAAAATTCATCTACTACGGTAGTCAGATGATTAATAGAAAAACATCTTTAATCATCCGTAATTTAATTACAGAAGGTAACTTCAAAGACATTCCGAGAACGCCAAACAATCCGCACGGTCTACTTCTCATGAACTGGAGGATTTTAGAAAACTCAGAAAAACTTAACCAAAACAAATACTAACATGGATATTAATACAATAAAAGAGAAAACAGCAAATGCTAAAGCATGGATATTTGCTCATCCGAAAGAGTTTTACAAGTATTCTTTAGCATTGATATTTGTTTGTTTTACATTTTCCGTCATTAAATTTATTTTCTTTCCTCCGTCTCCCACAAAAGGAATTGAAATGCCAATGGTATTTTCCAAAAGTGAAGAAAAAATCGCAAATCAAAAGAAAAAAAACAGACAGCGCGAAGCAAAAATGACAGTAATTGTTAATGAACTACAAACATTAAAAACAAAAAGAGAAAATGGAGGATTATCTCAATCTGATAGTCTAAGAATAGAATACTTGTATAACCAATATCAAAATCTCCAAAATGGAAATTAAAAAAATCAATTTCAAGCAAAAAAAATACATACTACCGTTAATTGTTCTTCCGGGCGTATTGCTTCTTGCATTTCTTTTTTCAGATTTTACTTCTTCAGATGATAATGCTCCACAACAAGCTGAAGAATTAGACCTTTCCCTCGGAGAAGTACAGGATTCTATATTATCTAAAAACGATGCGTATGATATACTCTATGATAGAGGAGACCGAAGAACCATGCTCGGAGGATTGGATAAAGAACAGGACAGCCTCATGCAGTATGAGGACGGATATAGTGACAGACAGAAAAGATATATTGATTCAATGAACGCCGTTTCAAAGGCTCAAATAGCACAAAAGCAATTAGAACAGTCGTACTATAAACCAAACCAAAGACAAAATAATGATAACGGAGATTATCACCGCTCTGCCGAAATAATAAGAATGCTGAACGAGGGTGCATCCGGAAATAGCGGGTATGCTTCAAATACTAAACAGAACACGTTAGTTGAAGAAGAAAAACCTGAAGACCCAGTAAAAACACTTAAGAGGCAAATGCTTTTAATGGATTCTTTGGAAAAAGCTCGTGACCCTGAATACCAAGCCAATCTAAAGGCTGAAGAAAGATTGAAAAAGAATAGAGAAAAAATGGAACGGTTTCTCAATTCCACTTTGAAAGTAAATAAATCCTCACTCAATCCTTCATTCAATTCCATTTCCAAAAATCAAAAGGAAACATTTATTAAAGCAGTAATAGATGAAAATATTAAAGGATTTTTAGGAAGCAGAATACGTTTTCGACTACTCGAAGATATTAACGTAGGAAGTTACAAAATTCCAAAAGGAAGTTATTTGTACGGTCAAATTTCAGGATTTACACTTCAAAGGGTTAATCTCAATGTAGTTTCAATTTTGAGCAATGGAGAAATCCTTCCAATAAATCTATCAGTTTATGATTTAGACGGCATGCAAGGTTTGTATGTTCCGGCAAGTGCATTTAGAGAAATGATGAGAGAAATGGGACAAAACTCCGTACAAGGAACACAAATGCAAAGCAGTAATTCAGGATTTTTCTCCTCAATGGCTTCGCAAATGTTTCAATCCACTTCTCAAACGATTGCCAACCTTATCCGGAAAAACAAAGCCAAACTCAAATACAACACCTATATCTATCTTATCAATGAAAAAGACCTTAATAAAAATGAATACTAATATCACTACAATGAAAAATATTTTTACTACAGCTTTCATATTTTGCGCTTCGCTAATGTTTTCTCAAACAGAAGTGTCTGAAAAAAGGATGATTGACCTTACAAGGTTAAAAATTTCAGACGGAGTAAGTTTACATATTATTGCTCCTGAACCAATTCAATTTGTTGATTTATCAACGGAAAGTCTTACAGGTGACCTTCCTTCTGAAAACATTGCAAGAGTAAAAATTACAGATGAAAATGCAATAGTAACCGATTCGGTTTATTTCAAACCTAAAACCGTTGACAAATCTAATTTAGGAGTGATTACAGTAGTTTGTCAATCATTCATGGCTCAATACAAAGTTGATTATATTGATTATGGTTCGGATGCTGTTACCAATATTCAAATACAGCCGGAAGATATGCAACCTTTGGAATATCCAAAAATGAATTTTTCAAATCTTGAACTTAGAAAATTTGCAGTTGATATTCTGAGAAAGAATAAACTCGACACCCCAATTCGTGAAGTTAAAGATTTAAAACTGTCAATGCAACTCAATAATGTTTATGTATTGGAGGATTATATTTTCCTTGATATGACTATCAATAATTTTTCAAATCTGAAATACGACATTGATGCAATTAAATTTTCAGTTGAAGACAAAAAAATATATAAGGCAACTAATAATCAGAGCATAGAACTTGAGCCTGTTTTTACTTTGGCTGATAGTAAGCAGTTCCGGAAAAAACACAGAAATATTTATGTCTTCAAAAAATTCACTTATCCAAACAGTAAAATTTTGAAAATTCGGTTAATCGAAGAACAGCTTTCCGGAAGAACTATTGAAATGATTGTTAAATATTCAGACATTCTGAAAGCTGATACATTTTAAATTTTGGAGCAAAACCTATAATAATTGTTAATCGAAATCAAGCAAAATGCAAGAACAACAGCACCAAATTAAAATCTATAGCTTTTTTCAGAAAGCAGTTTATTTCGTGGTCTTTATTGACTGTTGCGTTTTGTGCTTTCTTTCTGCAGATATTCCAATAGCTTCTGAATTTATAAAGAAGTTCGCTAAATTTGGAGTGTTTTCAACACCAATTAACGCAAAATTTACAACACTTTTTTTAATAACTCTGGTCGCCATCGGCACGAGAGCTAAAAAAAATAAAGATTTAAGTATTGTTAAATCCATCGTTCTCCCGATTATAATTGGTTTGACTTTGATGTTTATCCCAATTCTTTGGCAAAACGAAGCTTCAAATAATAATCTTCCCAAGATTTTACCACCTTTTAATCTGTATCAGGCTCTTTATTTTGCATTTTCATTTTTCGGTGCAATGATTACCCAATCCGGAGCAGATTCCATTTCCAAACTAATGCAGCAAAAAATGGGTAAAGACCGTTGGAACGTAGAAGAAGAAAGTTTTGCACAGAATACTGAGAAAGTTGAAACTGAAACAAGCGTAAATATTCCGTATTTATTTCGTTGGAATAAAAAGAATAATAACGGCTGGATAAATTTGAATCCATTCCGAGGTACAATGGTAATTGGTACTCCCGGCTCAGGTAAATCTTTCGGAATCATCAATCCGGCAATCCGCCAAATGACGGCAAAGGGATTTTGCCTTTGTATTTATGATTTCAAATTTCCCGACCTTGCTCAAATAGCCTATTATCATTACCTGCTCAAAAAACAAACAGATAAAGAGTATAAGCATAATTTTTACGTTATAAATCTTAACGAAGTTGAAAAATCTAAAAGAGTAAATCCTTTCAAAAAAGAATATGTACAAACTTTAGCCGAAGCACAGGAAATGGCTGAAGCAATGGTTTCTTCTCTCCAAAAAGGTGGAGCAAGTGCCGGAGGCGGTTCAGACCAGTTCTTTACACAATCTGCAATCAACTTTCTTTCTTCTTGTATTTATTTCTTTGCTACTTACGAAAATGGAAAATATTCGGATTTACCTCATATTCTTTCTTTTATGAATCGTAGTTACAAAGAAATTTTCGATACACTTTTTACCAATGAAGAAATTCTTTCTTTGCTTTCTCCTTTCAAAACAGCCTACGATAATAAAGCTTTCGACCAGTTAGAGGGACAGATTGGAACATTGAAAATATTCATGTCCCGATTAGTAACAAAAGAAAGCTTTTGGGTTTTCTCCGGAGATGAAATAGAATTGAAAATTACCAACAAAGAAAATCCTTCGACGATTATCCTTGCTTCAGACCCCGGAACACAGGATATAAACTCAGCACTGTATTCTTCTATTCTTAACAGGGTACTCAGGTTAGTAAATTCAAAACATAACTTACCCGGAGGAATTATTGCCGATGAGTTCCCTACTATTTATATTCATAAAATTGATAATGTAGTAGCAACCGCGAGGAGTAACAGGGTTGCGGTTCTGTTAGGTCTTCAGGAAATACCACAATTAAGACAGTTTTATAAAAAAGAGGTCGCTGATACGATTTCTTCTATTGTCGGGAACATTATTTCAGGTTCGGCAAGAGATAAAAATACATTGGATTGGTTGGAAAAAATGTTCGGAAAAATTAAACAGAAAAGCTACTCACAATCAATATCTCAGCAAGGAACAACGACCAGTATCAATGAAAAAATGGATTTCATGATTCCGGCAGGAAAAATCGCTGCACTTAGAACAGGAGAAATGGTTGGTATGATTGCTCAGGGTGAAGAAAACGACACGGAAGAATACAAAACATCAGCTGTAAACGGAAAAATTAATCTCAATATGTCTGATATTAAAAAAGAAGAAAAAAACGGTTCTTCGACAAAAACTGTGGATTTTAAAATTAACTTTTATCTATAATTCTAAATTTCTGTTCTTTTGTCTTGAAACAAAAGAACCAAAAGTTCAAGACTTGGAAACTCGGCTAAAATTTTAAAGA
>JASGDB010000036.1:0-9137 GCA_049841315.1 Bergeyella sp.
AGAGCCTGTTTAAATTTTATTGCAATTATTTTTTATAGCAATTTTGAGATGGATTTTTTGCTTTTTGTTCGAAGATTTATCGGGATAAATCGAGAATGAAAAGTGAAAAATACGCTCAAAAGGGCAGAAAAATAATGCAAAGATAATTATTGAGAATCAAATTCAATATTTCGTTAAAATTTAAACAGGCTCTCAATGTCTTTAATGAGGGTTTCACGATTTTCGGTTAGTTTGTCATTCCGACGGAGGAGGAAACCTACGAAGTGGTTCGACGAAGTCAATCTCAGAGATTCTTCATTACACCTCGTTCCATTCAGAATGACAAAGTACATCATTGGAGGAACGATGAAGCAATCTGTTGGATTACTTCACTATACTGCGTTTCGTTCGCAATGACTATTCGATAAGTTCACGGTTTTGGTTTTTATACATCCAATAAATTCCCAAAGCAGACAAAACCAAAAACAACCCAAACGCAATCATCGAAATCACTTTTCCTCTGGCAATCACTTCCGGCTCGAAGACCATTTTTATCGTGTGGTTTCCGGCAGGTACGTGAACCGCCCGAAGCAGATAATCCGCTTTGATGTACGGCACTTCTTTTCCGTCAATCTGCATTTTCCAGCCGTGAGGATAATAAATTTCTGAAAATACCGCCAACTGAGGCGTTTTACTTTCAGATTTGTATTCTATCGCATTCGGCTGATACGATGTTAAATTAATAACGGCTGTACTGTCTTTTTCAATCGTTTTTCCGTTAAAATATTTTTTGTCGTCCTCTGAAATGACCGCCGTTTTTTTTGTGTCGATTTCTCCGATAGCATCGATTTCTTCATTCGGAGATTTCGCCATTTTCACATCCGAAACAAACCACGCATCTCCGTTGGCATAAGGATTCGGAACAGCCTGCGGATTTTCCGCATCACCGAAAATCATATATTTTGCGTTCAGCATATTCAGGATTCTCGGTACTTTTACCGTATCCATTTCGTAGAAATATTTGTTAATCAAATCATCGTATCTTCTTAATTTCACAGCGTGATAACCGCCGATTGACGATTTGAAATACGAAGTATTCGTCTCGCTGAACGTTCCCAAAACCTGATTGTAAATGCGGTAATGCGTTTTGTCTTTGTCGGCAATGGTTTCCAGAGTTTTGTTCACTTTTGCGTTTTGCAGAAGCGACTGCAATGCCGGATTGTCGCCGACTTTGCTCTCCAGAAGTTCAGAACTTTCAGTCTGGAACGGATTTTCCGCAAAAATTTTGTCAATGAAATTATCGTTGTTCAGATAACGCTTGTCCACGCTCCACAAATCTAAGAAACTGACCAGACCGATGATTAATAAAGCGATATTCTGATTCAGTTTTTTCTTCATTCCGAAGTAGAGAACCGTTGCCGTGATTCCGACATATAAAATCGCTTTTATGGCATCAATCCGGAACATTTTGTAGCGTTCATTCGAAAGAAAATCCAGCAGATAAGGCGGAAAATACGTTTTTTCCGAATCGGTATGGAAGCCTAAAAGGGATTTTCCGAAAAGCAGAAGAAGCAGAGTAATTCCCAAAACCGATGAGGTTACATACAGCAGAATTTTCTTTTTGTAATCATCCGTTAAAATGTTTCCAGCCGAAGTTTCCGTTGTTTCATCGGAATTAAAAAAGCGGTACAAACCTAAAATCGCAACCAGCGGAAATAATAATTCCACAACCACTAAAATCGAACTCGGCGCTCTGAATTTGTTGTAAAACGGAACAAAATCAATAAAGAAATCTGACAGTCCGAGAAAATTTCTTCCCCAAGCCAGACCAATCGTAAGCGCAGATGCTCCCAAAATCCAGTAACGGTATTTTTTCCAAGCAAAGAAAAATCCGAGAATCGCAAGAAATACGACCACTGCACCCTGATACGCAGGGCCGGAAGTTCCTTCCTGGTCGCCCCAATACGTTAATCCGCCAAAACCTTTCATAATCCGGTTGTATTCTTCCTGCGACGATACGTTTTCCTGAATGAGATTCTGCACGCCTTCCGCGATAGGTTCAGAGCCTTCTTCCTGACTTGCACCTCCCATTAATCTCGGAATAAAAAGATTCAGGGTTTCCAACTTTCCGTAACTCCACATCAGCATGCTTTCTTTGTCCATTCCCGATTTTTCGGACGAATGGCGGTCGTTGTTCAGAATCTGTTTTCCTCTGACGGTTTCTTTGATGTATTCGGAATTTGCCATAATTCTCTGGCTGTTCATTCCAACACCGAGAATACACGCCAAACCAACGATTCCCGTAGAAATCAGGAAATGCTTTGCCGGAGTTTTTTTCTTTATAACCCGAACGATTTCCGAAATAAATAAAAATCCGATTCCCAGAAACAGATAATACGTCATCTGAGGGTGGTTTGCAGAAATCTGAAGTCCCATAAACAGAGCCGTAACAATGAATCCGAGAACGTATTTTTTACGGATATAAACCAAAAGGATTCCCGCCAAAAGAGGTGCGAAATAAGCAACGGTATGAATTTTTCCGTTGTGTCCCGCCGAAAGTGCGATATAAAAATAGGTGGAAAGTCCGAAAAAAGTAGCACCCAAAAGTGCGTATTTCCAGTTTCTGACGACCACCATTCCCAAAAGGAAAAATCCCGAAAACAGCAGAACAAGATAATTGACTGGTTTTTGAAACGGCGTAACAAGATTGTCCACCGTTTTGATAATATCGCCACGGAATTTCGCTCCCATTTGATAGGTCGGCATTCCGCCGAACATTGAGTCGCTCCAGTAGGTTTCTTCTCCGTTTTGGGCTCTGTAATCCCGAAGTTCTTTCGCAAAACCTCTGTCCTGAACGATGTCGTGCTGGAAAAGTTGTTTTCCGTTAAGAACCGGATTCGCATAAATATAGGCGATAACGATGAACAGGAGCAGACTTCCTGCGATGAAAACCAGATTTTTGTTTCTTTTTAGCATATTTTTCTTGGTAATCTCCTTTGTGAACCCTTTCAGAGTTTCAAACTCTGAAAGGGTTGTTTAAAGATTCGATTTTTTGTTCATTAATAAGGTAAATTTAAAATGTCGTAGTTTTTATGCGAAAATATGAAATTATCTTTATCTTCAAATAATTCTAAAACTTCGTTTCTGTTTATTTTTGATTTGCTTGTTGAAAGTATGGCATTGTAAGAAGACCATTTATACGATTGAAGGTCATCACAAATCCCGTGATGTAAGGGATTGTTGTGGATGTAAAGAATCAATCTTTTAAAGTAATTTTCATCGGTTATTTTTATTCTTTCAAATGGCTTTTCAAACAGGCTTCCTGTTCGGTTGTATTTTTTATTGACAGCCTGAGTATAGGCATTGAAAAAATGGGAAAATTGTTTGGACGGATTTATGGATTTGGGTTCTTTTATCGTAGAGTATTCAAAATCGGAGATATTCAGTTCATCAGATTCTTTTATTCTTACTAAAAAATGAAAATGATTTCTAAGAAGACAGTACGCATATAATTCTGCAACAGGCGAAATGTATTTGGCAAATAATTTTAAGAAATAAGAGTAATTATCATCTTCAAAAAAGACGACATTTCTATTATTACCTCTGTTGTATATATGGTAATAGTTTCCAAATTCAATAGTTTCCGTTTCCATAATAAAAACAAACCCTTTCAGAGTCTGAAACTCTGAAAGGGTTGAGAGATTATTTCGTTTTTTCTTCCTCTTTCACTTCTTCGTAGTCCACGGTTTCGGCATCCCAGTTCAGACCGTGGTTTCCGGATTTTAATTTTTCCTTTTCGGTTTCGGCTTTTGTTCCGTTGTTTTGTTGGGGGAAAACCGATTTATAGAATGTGCTGAAAAAAATCCGTTTCAAAATATTCCAAACGAAAAAGATAATGATAGTCGCAAGGATAAATTCAATAATATATTTCATCGGCATGGATTGTTGAGGTTATTTTGTGTTTACCATTACGTTGGAATTGGTGGTGCTTTTCATGGTCTGAGTTTGTTTTCCGTCGGACATACTTTCGGTCTGAACGGTTTTCACGTTGATGTTCTGACTTAAAATCCAGCCGGTATTCTGGTCTAATTTTATGGTTCCGTTTTGTGTCAGTTCGGAACTCATAGAATGGGTCATTCCTTGTTGAGACTGCTTGTCGCTTTGCTTAGGAATACCGCCTGTTACACCGATTTCCGCTACGCCGTTTCCAATGCTTTTCAGTTGGTAAGTCGTGGTCAGTTTTATTTTTCCGTCCGGTGTTGCGTTTTCAGATTCCGACCATTTTTCGCCGACTTTCACGCCTTTTGCAGGGAAAATTTTCAGGTTTTTTTCCAGTTGGGTTTTTAAAGTTTTCTCGTCGAAGGACTCTTTAAAGCCGTCAATAAACGCTTTTTTCTGTTCAGCCGTTTTTAAATCGGCAGAAAGAGCATCGCCTGCTTTTTTATAAATAGCGTCAAACCCCGTAATGGATTGTACGGCTCCGTCTTTTTTCAGTTTTAATTTTAATTTATTTCCGACCAGTGCTTTATTGACTTTCCACATCAGTTTCAGCTGTGGGTCTTGCGGAGCGTTACTTTTGGTATCAATGGCAACGGTTTTTCCTTCTGCGGACTGCTGATTTTTTTTGGAAATGATATTGATGTCAATATCGTAAACGCCGTTCGTTTCGCCAACCACCGTGAACGACATTTCATCGGAAGTTTCAGTGGTCATATTCACTGTTTTTCCGGAAGGGTCGGTAATGGTTTGTGTGTTTTTCTGCAAGGTGATGAAAGGGTAAGTTTGCCCTTTTTCGAGTTTGAAACCTTGTCTGAAAATGCCGGTTGAATCGGCTATTGCAGGAGATGCTTCAACGGTTTTCACGGAATCAGCCGGAACTTCTACGGTTATGGTTTTTCCGGTTTTTTCATCGACTTTGGTAATGGTTGCCGTTTCTTTTTTACAGGAAATAATTGCTATTGAAATAAGCAGGGTTGCTGTGAGGTTTTTCATTAATTTAAAATTTTAAAAATATTTTGAGGCAATTCTCTTGCCAATTATGGATTCATTTTCTGCCTCACCGCTTCATACAAAACCGCACCACAAGCAACGGAAACATTCAGCGACTGCGTTTTTCCTTCAATCGGAAGTTTTATTTTTTCGTCGGCGTGATGCATAACTTCTTTGGAAATTCCGGTTTCTTCATTTCCCATTACAATCGCACAAGGCTCTGTGAAACTCACATCATAAATCAGTTTGGTTGCTTTCTCCGTCGAAGCATACACCAAAACGCCGGATTGTTGAAGAAAATCTACGGTGTGTGCAAGATTTTTTTCTTTACAGATTTTGATATTGTAAATCGCTCCGGCAGAAGTTTTTATTGCATCGGAATTAATCGGCGATGCTCCTTTTTCGGGAATAATCACGGCATCAACGCCGACACATTCTGCCGTTCTGCAAATTGCTCCGAAATTCCGCACGTCTGTCAACCGGTCTAAAATCAAAAGAAACGGCGTTCTCCCTTCCTCAAAAATCTGCGGAAGCACATCCTCAATTTTATAAAACGGAACATCCGAAATAAACGCTACGACTCCCTGATGATTTTTCCGTGTAAAACGGTTGAGTTTTTCCACAGGAACATAGTTCGGACGGATGCTGTGTTTGCTGAGAAGTCTTTTCAGGTCAGCGTAAATTTCGCCTTGCAAAGCGTTCTGAACAAATATTTTGTCAATGGTTTTTCCGGCTTCTATGGCTTCCATTACAGGTCGCAGTCCGAAAATAAAATCCTTATCTGCCCCCTTTCCCCCAGAGGGGGAACTATGGTTACTATCGTTATTTTGATTTTTGTATGCCATTAATTCTATTTATTTGCCCCCTTTCCCCCAAAGGGGAGAGCAGTGGCTATTGTTTTGTGTGTTGTTGTTAAATTTATTTACACATAATAATTTAACAGTTGGTATTAGATATTTTCTCCCTTTGGGGACTAATTACGAAAGTAATTTGCAGGCTTATTCCTCACCCAAAATCGCCCTTTTCTGCGCCATCACATATCCGTAATGCAGACTTTCGTGCATATTGTTGAAAATAATCGCATCCTGAATATTTTTCAAATCCATTCCGAAACTTGTCGTGTAGGGTGTGTAATCTTCAAAAAAACCGGAATCGTAATCTCTCATCAGAATTTTTGAAGTTTCCGTAAGAAGAAATGCGAGGTCTTCTACTTCGGATTGTGCTACACTCAGGTTCGGAAGTGTTCCTTTTTTATAGGTTTCAATCCAGTATTTATCTATCCTGAAAGGATTTCCGCTAAGATAATAATGCAGAAGCTGTTGAGTTGCCACACAATGTGCGATGTTCCAGTATATATTATTGTTGAATCCGTCGGGAATCAGCATAAGGTCTTTGTGGGACGTGTTTTGCAGGATTTCCAGAAGATTTTTCCGGACTTGGCGGTGTGCCAGAAAATGATAATTCATTTTGTGAGATTTTATCGCTTCAAAATTACTGTAATTAACTGAGAATGACAAACAGTTTCGAGGTTAGAGGTTCGGGATACGAGGTTCGAGGTGGGAATTATTGACCAATTCTGATTATCACGAACC
Organism: Bergeyella sp.; assembly: GCA_049841315.1. Taxonomy (GTDB): domain Bacteria; phylum Bacteroidota; class Bacteroidia; order Flavobacteriales; family Weeksellaceae; genus JASGDB01. Next base: position 6,561 of record JASGDB010000036.1, read on the forward strand.
GCGAATCTCGTATCACACATCACTTTTTAACAAACTTTAACTCAATCTTGGCATTAATTGTGTTGCCTTGTGCCGGTATTTTATTGCAATTTTACCGATTATTTTTTTTGAATAAAATTATGTCAGAATTACATCAGGCTGAAGATATCAGACAGCTCACCGAAAAAGTACGGGAACACAATTACTTTTTTACCCTGCTGAAACAGGAAATCAACAAAGCAATTATCGGGCAGGAATATATGATTGACCGTCTGCTTATCGGACTTCTCGGGAATGGACACATTCTTCTGGAGGGTGTTCCCGGATTGGCAAAAACTTTGGCGATTAAAACTTTGGCAGATGCTGTTCACGGAGCATTTTCCAGAATACAGTTTACACCCGATTTGCTTCCTGCCGATGTTGTGGGAACGCAGATTTACAATGTGAAAGACAATGATTTTTCCATTAAAAAAGGACCGATTTTCGCCAATTTCGTTCTTGCGGACGAGATTAACAGAGCGCCGTCCAAAGTGCAGTCTGCACTTCTGGAAGCAATGCAAGAAAAGCAGGTAACCATCGGCGATGAAACAATGCCGTTACCAAAACCGTTTCTGGTTCTCGCCACTCAAAATCCGATTGACCAAGAGGGAACTTACCTTTTGCCCGAAGCACAAAGCGACCGTTTTATGCTGAAATGCAAAATAGATTATCCTGAATTTGAAGACGAAAGAAAAGTGATGAGAATGGTTTCCACATCGCATCAACCAACGATTTCGTCTGTGATTTCCTTGGATAATATTGTAGAAGCCAAAAATCTCATCAATCAGATTTACCTCGACGAAAAAATCGAAAAATACATTCTGGATATGGTTTTTGCCACTCGTCTCCCTGAAAAATACGGTTTGAACGAACTGAAAAATTACATCAGTTTCGGAGCTTCGCCAAGAGCATCCATTAATCTCGCGATTGCTTCCAGAGCGTATGCATTCCTGAAAAACAGGGCATTCGTAATTCCGGAAGATGTAAAAGACGTAGCAAAAGATGTTCTCCGCCACAGAATCGGACTGACATTTGAGGCGGAGGCGGAGGAAGTAACTTCGGAAAATATTATTGATAAGATTTTAGGAAGAATACAAGCGCCGTAAAGGTTTAAGGTTCAGTGTTTAGGGGTCAGTGTTTAAGGTTCAATGTTTAAGGTTTAAAGTTATGGCGACAGTTACAAGATTTGAGGATTTAGAGATTTGGAAATTAGCCAGAATTCTGTGCAGAGAAATTTATTCTGTTATAGAGGGAACGAATCTTAAAAATAATTATCGGCTTTGTAATCAGATTGATGGTTCTTCCGGTTCAATAATGGATAATATAGCAGAAGGATTTGAAAGAAACGGAAATAAAGAATTTGTTCAGTTTCTTTCTATTTCAAAAGCATCTTGCGGAGAAACACGGTCGCAATTATATAGAGTTTTCGACAGAAATTTCGTTTCGGAAGAAAAATTTAATGTTTTGGTTGAGCAAACAGAAATTTTAAGTAAAAAAATCGGAGCATTTATAAACTATTTAAACAACACGGAATTAAAAGGGACAAAATATAAAAGACCTTAAACTTTAAACCCAAAACCTAAAACCTTGAACATTCAGGATATTGTCAAAAAAGTCAAACAGATAGAAATCCGAACCAGAAGGAAAACGGAGGCTTCCCTTATGGGGCAGTATCACAGTGCTTTCAAAGGGCAGGGGATGACTTTTTCCGAAGTCCGGCAGTATCAGTATGGCGACGAAATCCGCAGAATCGACTGGAACAAAACCGCCCGTTTCCGCGAACCTTACGTAAAAGTAATGGAAGAAGAACGAGAGCTGACCGTGATGCTCGTGGTCGACATTTCCGCTTCCATGAATTACGGAACGAAAACCGCTCTGAAACGTGAGTTTGTTGCCGAAATCTGTGCAAGTTTAGGATTTTCGGCAGTTGGAAATAATGATAAAGTGGGAATGATTTTGTTTGCCGACAAGGTTTATAAAGTAATTCCGCCACAGAAAGGCAGAAAGCACATTCTTTCCATTGTCTCCCAAATTCTCACAGCGGATTATGTTCCTGCCGAAAGCAATATCGATGCGGCTTTGGAGTATATGATGAATGTTTTCAAAAAGAAATCGTTTGTATTTATGTTTTCGGATTTTGAAGATGATTTCAGCACGAAAGTACTTCGGGTAGCTGCACGGAAACATTCATTGCTGGCAATGAGAATCTGCGATGATAAAGACAACGAAATTCCCGATGTCGGCTACACATTATTTACTGATGCGGAAACCGGAAAGCAGGTTTGGGCAAATACTTCCAGCGCAAGATGGCGCTACAATTTTGCAGAAAAACAACGTGAAAAAGTGAAACTATTAAAAGAAAATTTTGAAAACTCTTCCGCCGGATTTATAGATTTCAAAACAGGAGATGATTATGCCAAACAGCTGTATCAGTATTTTAAAAAAGGTTCAAGATAATTTAAGAGATTGTATATCTTTGTAAAGTACCTTGAATAGATGAAAAATAAGTATATCATTCGTTCACGAATTTCGGAGCATAAATTTCGTGAAATTTTAAAG
>JASGDB010000037.1:0-6517 GCA_049841315.1 Bergeyella sp.
ATTTTACAGATAACGCTGATTAAAAACAAATAAATAATCTGCGTTATTAGCAAAATCTGCGAGAAAATTCTCAAATAAAAATGATTTATACAACGAATTTCTCAATTTTTTAATGCGTTTAGCCTGAACTCCCTCAAAGTTTACAGCAATTTACTCACAAAAATAATTAACTTTGTTTTTCCAAACAAAACAAGGAAATTTTTGGTTAATTTTCTTTCTGCCTTAGGGAACTTTAATTAGTTTTAAACAATGAAGTTCTTAGAATTTGAACCCTGTCCAGATTTTTCCTTTTTTTTTTCAAACCACCCCGTCTTTTTTCCTGCGGAAAAAATCCACCCCTCCAAAGGAGGGGAATTTAAGCCTTTTTCACAAATTCAGACTTCAAAGCCATAGACCCGAAACCGTCGATTTTGCAGTCGATATTGTGGTCGGAATTAGGTCTTAATCGGATGTTTTTTACTTTTGTTCCTGCTTTTACAGGTTTTGGAGCACCTTTTACGGGCAAATCTTTGATTACCACTACGGAATCTCCGTTTTGCAGTTCGTTTCCGTTGCTGTCGAAAACTTTGTCTTCATTTCCGGTTTCCGCAGGGTCAAATTCGTGAAAACACTGGCTGCATACCAAAAGATTATCCTGTTCGTAAGTAAATTCGCTGCCGCATTTCGGGCAAGGTAAAAGTTCGCTCATTTTTTTAATTTTTTGCAAAGGTATTTATTTTATACAAATTACGAAGTTTGTAAAGGTTTTTATTAACTTTAAAGAAAAATTGAAATGAAAAATTTATTAATAGTTATGGCTTTTTCAATACTGATTTCCTGTGACCCGGGTTATGCTTATATCATTAATAATAATTCTGAAAAGGAAATTTATGTTTATACAGAACCTCCGATTAAAAGATATTTTTATGATACTAAACTTGATTCAATTTTATATGATTCGATATTAATTAAGCCGAAAGAAAATTCTCGTATTTATTCTTCATTAGGTTGGGGAGGAGGTGAAGAAAGTTTTCCCTATCACAAAATCATCATAAAAAAAGAAAATGATTCTGTTGTTTTGAAAAATAAAGCCGAAATCAATTCAAAATTTAATCTTAACAGAAAAAGAAAAGTATTTTCAACATCATATACTATTGATGTGAATTAGCCGATAATTCGCTACTTTTGCACAAAATGCCGAAAGCAATTACAATGGAACTCATTCACAGAAACTTATTGATAGGAATTCACGACGCACTTCAGGAAACCTTTTTTGAAAAAAACAAATATGCCGACAAAGTCATCGAGAGACTTCTGAAAGCCAACAAAAAATGGGGAAGTCAGGACAGAGCCGTGGTTTCCGAAATTTTTTACAACATTATCCGCTGGAAAAAACGCCTCGAATATTATATGGGAGAAGGCGTGAAACCGTCCAATATTTACAAACTGATTCTCGCTTATGCATTGTGGAGCAAAACGCATTACAAAAAGTTTGAGGAGTTTGACGGCATCAAAACTGCGGATATTCTTACCAAACTGAAAAAAGGAACGGTTCCCACAAAAGCGATTGAATATTCCATTCCGGAATGGCTTGCAGAAACTTTGGAAAAAGAACTCGGCAAGAATTGGGAAAAGGAAATGCAGGCTCTGAACGAACAAGCACCGACCGTTCTTCGTGCCAATACTTTGAAAACTTCCGTGAAGGAACTGGTTTCCGATTTGAACGATGAAAATGTGGAATGTTTCCCGGTAAAAAATTATCCTGATGCCGTTCAATTAAAGGAAAAGAAAAACGTTTTCCTTACTTCGGCGTTCAAAGACGGATTGTTTGAAGTGCAGGATGCGAGTTCCCAAAAAATCGGGTATTTTCTGGACGTGAAAGAAGGTCAGCGCGTAGTGGACGCTTGTGCAGGTGCAGGTGGAAAAACGTTGCATTTGGCGGCTTTGATGAAAAATAAAGGTCAAATCATTGCCCTCGATATTTTTGAATGGAAACTCACGGAACTGAAACGCAGAGCCAAAAGAGCCGGAGCGCACAACATCGAAACGCGTATGATTTCCGACAATAAAGTCATCAAAAGATTATACGAAAAAGCAGACCGTCTTCTGATTGACGCACCGTGTTCTGGTTTGGGTGTTCTGAAAAGAAATCCCGACAGCAAATGGAAAATCGATGCGGAATTTATCGAAAGAATAAAAAAAGAGCAGCAGCAGATTCTGCAGGATTACTCCAAAATACTGAAAAAAGGCGGAAAAATGATTTACGCAACGTGTTCCATTCTTCCGTCCGAAAACAATAAGCAGGTAGAAATTTTCCTGAAAAACAACCAGGATTTCAAACTGCTGAAAGACGAAAAAATAATGCCGAGCGAAGGTTATGACGGGTTTTATATGGCTTTGATTGAGAGAATATAAATTTTATAAATCACAATCTTAATGAAAAAAACGACCTCACTTTTATTATTGTTTTTCGCTGTTCATGCGTTTTCGCAGACGTATAAAATAACTTACAAAACTTTTTTTGAAGGCAGGGAAGCCGAAAATCAGGACGCGGTTATCGTATTTGCCAATCCGCAGGAAACCTATATTCTCACGGAAAAAATTCTGAACGGAACGAAAAATATTCCTTATGAAATTCAGAAAATTTCGAGAAATAATAATGAAGTCAGCCAGTTTGCGTTCCTCAAAAATCAGGAAGTTTCCCGATTTTCCAATGACAAGGTTTTTGAAAAACAGAAATTTGAAGGCAAAGATGAGGTGCAGAAAATTCTCGGTTATACCACCAAAAAAGCGGTAACGTCCATTAATTCCAATACAATGGAAGTTCGTTATACAAACGATTTGAAGATAAAAGGCGGTCCGTCGCTTCTCGGTCAGGATTTGGGATTGGTGCTCGAAATTGTGAGAAATGGAACGACTTCTACCAAAGCCGTAAAAATTGAAAAAGTAAAATCTTTTAATTCCGAAGACCTTTTCAAAGGGAAAAATATTACCCAAACGGACGAACTTTCCTATAAAGATATGCTTTGGAAAAGCCGTTTCACAACACTTCCTGTTTTTGAAAATGAAATGGTTAACTTTTCGGAACAGTCGAAATCAGATGAAAAAATTATGCGTTTTGCCAACGGAACAATTATTCTGAAAAAGGTAAAATTCCCTGAAATTACGGCTTCCGATAATATTTTCGTCCAGCTTACGGAGCAGTCGCACGGCGATGCCTACGACAGAACCGGAACGGTTTTCATCATTCCCGAAAACAAAGAAATTTCCTTTTTCGATGCACTTTCCAAAGGGATTGACAAAGTTCCGTCCTACGAAAACGGCAACGGAAAAATATACAACGGCGCTATCCGTACCGAAAATTTTGAACCTGCTCTCGAGCTGATGCGGTTTTTCACGCCTTTCGGAATTCAGAAATTTAATCATCTTCAGCTGAAAGACAAAAACTGGCACGACAAAGTAACTTACCGACAGGATATTTCCGAATTTCAACCGGTTTTGAGCGGAAAAGAATTCTGGACAGGCGTATTCATCGGCAATTACGACAAAGGCGGACATAAAGTTTCCCTCGAAATTACCATTCACAATGACGGACTGAACGTTTTTAAAAACAATACGGCAATTCCGCTTTTCAATGCGGTGAATATTATGGAAATGGCAGGTCAGGAATATCCCACGATGTTCAGTTCCGAAAAAGGTCTGCAGGTGAATTTTACTTTAGACAAAGATTTGAAAAACGCACAACTGCGCTATATCACGACCGGGCACGGCGGTTGGGAAAACGGAGATGAATTCGTTCCGAAAGAAAACAGAATTTCATTGGACGGAAAAACGGTTTTCGCTTTCACGCCGTGGAGAACGGAATGTGGAAGTTACCGCCTTTACAATCCTGCTTCGGGAAATTTCGGGAACGGACTTTCTTCATCGGATTACAGCAGAAGCAACTGGTGCCCTGCAACCGTTACCAATCCCAATTACATTTCTTTGGGCGATTTGAAAGCCGGAAACCACACCATTCAGATTCAGATTTCGCAAGGAAAAAACGAGGGAAGCAGTTTCAGCGCGTGGAATGTGAGCGGTGTTTTGATTGGTAATGAATAGTTTATTTTGAAAATTCAATCCGGCACGGAGTGCCGAACCATGCTTAACCTCACTTGCTTGCGTGTGAGGAAAAAGAAAAGAAAAACCCTTTTGCACTAAAAGTAGCAAAAGGGCTTAAAAAACACAAATGATGAAAATGTTTTGCAAATATAAAGAGTTTTTTTGAAAAACAAAACTTGAATATACTTCTGAACCCCCTATAAATACAATAAATCTTAAATTTTAGGAATTATTTTCAACGAATTTTTTTCGCAGTTCTTTTTATTTTATGCGTAGTTTCTGTATATTTTTAAATATAAGCATATTTATTTTGTTTATATATTAATCATTTTTAAATTTTGTTTTTAATTTTTAAATTATAGAAATACATTTGCAACCTCATTTATTTAACGAATAATTAACACTTTTCAATTATAAAAATTATGTGCGGAATTGTATGCCTGTTTGATGCGAAACAAAAAACCGAAACTTTAAGACCTCAGGTTCTGGAAATGTCAAAAAAAATCCGTCATCGCGGTCCGGACTGGAGCGGGGTTTTTCAAAACGATAAAACCATTTTCTCTCACGAACGTCTGGCGATTGTAGACCCTACTTCCGGAAAACAGCCTCTTTTTACCAAAGACGGAAAAGTTGTGCTTGCCGTAAATGGTGAAATATATAATCATCAGGAACTGAAAAAAGAATTTCCCGATTACGAATTTCTTACCCAATCCGACTGTGAGGTGATTCTCGCTTTATACCGTAAATACGGAAAAGATTTCGTGGAAAAACTCAACGGGATTTTTGCCTTTGCTTTGTATGATACAGAGAACGATGTCTATATGGTGGCAAGAGACCACATGGGAATTTGCCCGCTTTATCAGGGCTGGGACAAAAACGGAAACTATTACGTCGCTTCCGAACTCAAAGCACTGGAAGGCGTTTGTAATACCATCGAAACATTTTTGCCGGGACATTTTCTGTTCAGCCCGGAAGGTCATGAATTACAGCAGTGGTACAAAAGGGAATGGACGGAATTTGACCATGTAAAAGACAACGAAACTGATATTTCCGCAATTCGGAAAAGTCTGGAAGATGCCGTTCACAGGCAGTTGATGAGCGATGTTCCGTACGGAGTTTTACTGTCGGGAGGTTTGGATTCTTCCATTATTTCTGCGGTTACGGCTAAGTATGCAAGACAGAGAATTGAAAGCGGTGATACGCAGGAAGCGTGGTATCCGCGACTGCACAGTTTTGCTGTCGGGTTGGAAGGTTCGCCGGATTTAATTGCCGCAAAAAAAGTAGCCGACCATATCGATTCTGTTCACCACGAAATTCATTTTACGGTTCAGGAAGGTCTGGATGCGGTTCGTGATGTAATTTATCATCTGGAAACGTATGATGTAACCACGGTTCGTGCTTCTACACCGATGTATCTTCTGGCAAGAGTGATTAAATCAATGGGAATAAAAATGGTGCTTTCGGGAGAAGGAAGCGATGAATTGTTCGGTGGTTATCTCTATTTTCACAAAGCTCCGAATGCAAAGGAATTTCACGATGAAACCGTTAGAAAACTCGGAAAACTTCACCTTTACGATTGTTTGAGAGCCAACAAAGCATTGATGAGCTGGGGAATTGAAGGCAGAGTTCCGTTTCTGGATAAAGAATTTATGGATGTTGCGATGACTGTTAATCCGCAAGATAAAATGATTAACAAAGCCGAAGGCAGAATGGAAAAATGGGTGCTGAGAAAAGCCTTTGAAGACCTGCTCCCTCCTGAAGTGGCGTGGAGACAGAAAGAGCAGTTTTCCGACGGAGTAGGCTACAGCTGGATTGATACTTTAAAAGAAATAGCGGAAAAAGAAATCTCTGATGAAATGATGCAGAATGCAAAATTCCGTTTTCCGCAGAATACGCCTCAGAATAAGGAAGAATACCGGTACAGAACTATTTTCGAGGAACATTTCCTGAGCGAAACGGCTGCGCTGACTGTTCCGTCCGTTCCGTCCGTTGCCTGCTCCACTCCTATCGCTCTGGAATGGGACGAAGCCTTCAAAAAAATGAACGACCCGAGTGGCAGAGCCGTGGCGGTTCATGAAACGGCATATTGATTTGAATTAAAAAATCCCTCTTTTTCGGAGGGATTTTCTTAAAAAAAGTAAAAAGTAGGCTCTTCGCCATTTTGTATGGAAAAAAAAATATCCATATTATTTTAAAATGACATCGGAAACGGAGGCGTTAAAAATTTTAAAGAATTTTCGTTAAAAAATTTCCACTGTTCGAGGGCGGGACAAAATTTCATTATGCTACTAATTTAGGTTTCCGCCCGAGTTTTGGAAATTTTAGAAAATTGTTTAAAATTTTAGCCGAGTTTCCAAGTCTTGAACTTTTGGTTCTTTTGTTTCAAGACAAAAGAACAGGAATTGAGAATTTATAGATAAATGTTAATTTTAAAATC
>JASGDB010000038.1:0-9518 GCA_049841315.1 Bergeyella sp.
CTCGAACAGTGGAAATTTTTTAACGAAAATTCTTTAAAATTTTTAACGCCTCCGTTTCCGATGTCATTTTAAAATAATATGGATATTTTTTTTCCATACAAAATGGCGAAGAGCCATAAAATTAATACAAATTTTTATTTCTTCACCCTTTTCGGTTTTTTCGCTTCCTCTTTGGCTTTGGCATCCTCAATGACTTTCTGTGCCTGATTGTACAGGGAATCATCGGATTCGTAGCGGATTTCCTCATAGTCGGGAGTGTCAAGGAAGATGTCTTCCCATTTCCTCATGCGGTCTTTGGTATTCCAGTTGAAATCGGGGAAAAAACGGTCTTTTTTTTGGATTTTGCTCATCGGATAGATGTCATTGGAAGCGGCAATACTGCACTCTAAAATTTGCACTCTGCGTTCTTCAAAAAGTGCTTCTATAATTCCGCAGGTGGCAAGAGAAATCCCGATTCTTTCCACTTGTTTTGTTTTTTCGTTCTGGTCGTCGGCATAAACGATTGCCTGTGCGTTTCCGATTACTTTGGCGATATTGATGTCGTTGTTTTTATAGTATATGGTCATCAGCCTGCCTTTCACCTGATTGAACTCGTCTTTCAGGTTCAGAGAATCGGCTTTGCTGATGGCAAAGGCATTTCCGATGACTTTCAGGGAATCGATATTTTCTTTCCGAACATCAAAATAGGCTTCGATTTTATCTCCTGTAACCTGCTTTTCTCCACTCCACAAAATAGGTTTATCGAAAAGATGAAGAACTCCGTCCGTTTCATTAAAGCTCAGGGAATCCGCTCTTGCCTGCGCATTGGATTTGAACATTCTGGCTTTTTTGTATGCACGGAGGAAACTTAATTTTTTATTGACATCCACAGTATCAGGTTTCTGAAAAGATAAAATTTTCTGCGCTGAAAAATAAAGGGAATCTTTTTCCAGAATCTTCACGGCATACGGTTTTTCGGTAATCATTGCGGAATCCTTTTTTTCGTAAATTTCACCGTATCCGCCTCTGATATATCTGTTTTCTGCAGGGTCGCGCAGAAGTACATCACCTTTTGCCGTCCCGAATCCGGTAAGCTGGTTGAAATACATTTTTTCTCCGGTCAGTATTTTGCCGTTGTAATGAATCCGGGAATTTTTATTGAGATACGCCTCTTTGGAATTCATGTTGTACGTTCCGTTTTCCGTATAAACGTAATTTGCAGGATTCTTTTTGTTGGTAATGGTGGTCGGTCCCGTAAAAGTTGCGGTATTGGTATTCTGATTCTGCTTGATGTTGATTCCTTCCACAAGATAATCGGGATTGTCGATTTTTACATTTCCCGTGAAATCAATCATTTTTGTAGAAATATCGTAAGTAGCGGATTTCGTGTACATGATATTCCGTCCGTCGTCAATCGTTCCTCCTGTATTGAAATACGCCTTGTTGGTATTTCGGTCGTAATAAAGTGTTTCCGTTTTAATGGTCTGCTTCGGGTCGGTAAGGACTACATTTTTCCGTGCTATTCCACGCTGGGCATTTCCGTCGTATTCCATTTCTTTTGCGGTGATAACGGAGCCGTCGGGATTTTGCAATCTGGCGTTTCCATACGCTTTTACGAAGTTTTCAGCCTGATAAATTACCACTTCATCCGCCGTAAGCACCGAACCCTGATGAGAAAACTTCACATTTCCCGAAAAATAAAAATTTCCGTTATGTTTTTGGGGATTAACTCCCGAAGAATCGGCATGAACAAGTTTTATTTTTTCCGTCTGCGGTGCAGGTTTTCCCTGCTGGTTGAAAAACGGGTCTTTCACCAAAGGGTCTTTTGGGGTAATAGTAACCTGCGCCGGCAAGGACAGGCTCAACAAAAGAAAAAGAAAAAGAAAATGCTTCATTACTGCTTTTTGGTTCCGTAGAAATAAAGTGAATGGGAATCAATATTCACACCAAAAGCGTTTTCAATCGCTTCCTTTATTCCCTGAATACGCGGGTCGCAGAACTCGATGATTTCCTCGATTTCCTTATCGGAATCTTTTTTGTAAATCACGAGGTGGTCGTGCTGTTTATCGAAATAAGACTTTTCGTAGGAAGAAGAAGTCAGTGTTTTTTCTCCGAACTGATGCTTGCGGATTAAACCTGCATCCAGAAAGATTTCAATGGTATTGTAGATGGTTGCTTTGGAAACGTGGTATTTTTTCTGCATCATCAGCAGGTACAAATCGTCTACATTGAAGTGGTGCTCCATATTGTAGATTTCTTCAAGAATCGTGTATCGTTCGGGCGTATTCCTAAATCCTTTCTCCTGAAGATACTGCTTCAGAACGTCTTTTATTATCGCGATATTTTTCTCTTTTTGAGTCGTTTCCATCTTCCTGAATTTGAGCTACAAATTTATTGATTTTTATTGAGTATGAAGTAAAAACAGAACATTAAAATTAACGTTTTGACAGACAGTTTATTATGCCCAAAGCTATCGCATTGGGTTAAGCATGATTAAGTGCTCCGCACTTTTTCCTAACATAAGTCATATTATATTGCTATGTAGCGGAAATATCCTTAAATTTGTTGTCGATATAACCTTTCAAATGAATAAAATGATGAAAAATTTTGCTATTATTGTGTTGCTGGCTTTCCCTCTGTTTTTTAATGCTCAGCTTAAAAACACGGTGAGAAAAATTGATATTAAAATTACCGGAACTCACGCTCTTAGAATTGAAAACTCCGGCGAGGGCGATAAAACGGAAGATATGAGCAAAGTAGAGCTTCCCGACGGTGATGAAACAGGCAATTCCGTAACCATCGCAAACCCTTATGATACACCCGTTCGCTTTGCTTTTTCCACCGCAGATATTATGGAAGTGGCGGAGGTTGCTCCCCATTCTTTCTGGAGCGGCGAGTCCAATGATTACTGGCAGAATTTTGTGATTGAAACCAATGGAAAACAGCAGGCTTATTCCTTGAAAACCAATAATTGTTTCGCCATTTTCTGGGATAAAAAAGCGAAAGTTTGGTCTATCAAAGGAATGAAGTGCAAAATGTATCAAAACTAAATCTTGATTTAATTTTGATAACTTCACCGCAGAGTTTTATTTTCGCAGAATAAAATTCTGAATTTGAAATCTTCACCACAATCCGATTTGCGCTACATTGGAGAAAAACTCCTCCGTTGGTACGATGTACACGGCAGGGATTTGCCGTTTCGCAATACCAAAAATCCGTATCATATCTGGATTAGCGAGATTATTTTTCAGCAGACACGCATCCGGCAGGGAATCCGGCATTATGAAAATTTTGTTGAGCGTTTTCCCGATGTTCATTCGCTTTACGAAGCCGAAAATGATGAGGTTTTGCTGTACTGGAAAGGATTGGGATACTACTCCCGCGCTTTGAATCTCCATAAGGCGAGTGTGCAGATTGTGGAAGATTTTGGCGGAAAATTCCCTGAAAAATATGACGACATTCTGAAACTGAAAGGAGTGGGGAAGTATACTGCATCGGCAATTTCCAGTATTTCTTTTGGAGAACAGATTCCTGCGGTTGACGGAAATTTTTACCGCGTGCTTTCCAGAATTTTTGCTTCCGATTTTGACATTTCCAAACCCTCTGCTTTTTCCTTTTTTTCCGAATTGGCTTATCGGATAATGCCCGATAAAAAAGCAGGAGATTTCAATCAGGCAATGATGGACATCGGTTCGGAAATCTGCAAGCCGAAAAATCCGCTATGCATGGAATGTCCGCTGAATGAAGATTGTATCGCCTATCAAACAGGAACGATTTCCCTATTTCCGGTGAAAACCAAAAAGGTAAAAACAGAAAACCTTGAATTGCAGTATTATTTTGTCAGCTTCGGTAAAAAATTTCTGATTAAAAGGCGTGGTGATAATTTCATCTGGAAGCGTTTGTATGAATTTCCCGATTCCGTTCCCGAAAATTTTAAAAAGTTTCGAACCGGTTCTGAAACGGTTTTACACAAACTTACCCATAAAAATCTGACCGTTCATATCGACCATATCGAGCCGGATTCTTTCAAAACATTTGAAGAATTTGCGGTTCAGAACGGATTTTTAATCACGGATAAAGAAAAATCCGACGAAAAGTCTTTTCCCAAACCATTGGAAAGCTATCTCAGTTCACATTGCAAAAACGACTGATTCGCCATAAAACCAAAATCTTCATATTCCAAACTTCCAACTTCCGTCAAAAAAAAGTATTTTTGCCGGATGTTTAAAAAACTCACATTCATTTTATTAGGTCTGGTGTTGTTTTCCTGCGGAAAAGAGCCTGTTCCGAAGCCTTACGGAGAGCTTCGGCTGGAATATCCGCCTGCAAAATATCAGAAATTTGAGTCTGAGTGTCCCTATACTTTTGAATATTCGGATTTTGCGAGAGTGGATAAAGGGAAAAAAGCCTGCTGGTATTATATCACCTATCCGAAAATGAAAGCGAGGATTTTCATCACGTATTATCCGATTCGTAATGATTTTAATCTTCATATCAAAGAAGCGGAAAAACTCGTGTATGAACATACGATTAAGGCTTCCGCCATTGAAACAAAATCATTCAATTATCCTGAAAAAAAGGTTTTTGGGAATTTTTACGAGCTGAAAGGGCAGAGTGCTTCCAACGTTCAGTTTTATGCAACGGATAGTACGAGGCATTTTGTAACGGCAAATCTGTATTTCAATACCCGCCCGAAACCCGATTCACTCGCTCCGGCTGTGGATTATGTTAAAAAGGATATCCTGCGGATGATTGATACGTTTGAGTGGAAATAAAGAGCCAAGGAAAAAGTAAAAAGAGCCAAGTGGTTTCGGGGTACGGGATACGAGGTACGGGATATTCCCCTCCTTTGGAGGGGTGGCAAAATTTTCAAAAAGAAAATTTTGACGGGGTGGTTAGCGTGCAACCTCAAACATTAAACTTTAAACAAAAAATTAAGTTATAAATATGAAACTTTTAGTTGTAGGGTCGATGGCGTTTGATGCGATTGAAACACCTTTCGGGAAAACGGATAAAATTTTAGGCGGAGCGGCAACGTACATCGGGCTGGCTTCCTCAATTATGAAAACGGATGTAAGCCTGGTTTCAGTGGTGGGAGGCGATTTTCCGCAGGAATATTTCGATATGCTGACGGAAAGAAATATCAATATAGACGGAGTGGAAGTCATTAAAGACGGAAAAAGTTTCTTCTGGAGCGGAAAATATCACAACGACCTGAATTCCAGAGATACATTGGCAACGGAAGTGAATGTACTCGCTGAATTTGACCCGAAAATCCCTGAAAGCGCCAAAGATGCAGAAGTTCTTTTAATGGGAAATCTTGACCCGGCGATTCAGCTTTCTGTTTTGGAAAAAATGGAAAAAAGACCGCAGCTCGTGATTCTGGATACCATGAATTTCTGGATGGATATTGCATGGGACAATCTGATGAAAGTAATCGCCAAAACAGACGTGATTACCATTAATGATGAAGAAGCAAGACAGCTTTCCGGGGAATATTCTCTGGTAAAAGCAGCGAAAAAAATCCACGAAATGGGTCCGGAATTTGTCATTATTAAAAAAGGAGAGCACGGAGCGTTGCTTTTCCATAACGGAAAGATTTTTGCCATTCCGGCGCTTCCTCTGGAAGAAGTTTTCGACCCGACAGGAGCGGGAGATACTTTTGCAGGCGGTTTTGCGGCATATATGACGAAAAAAGGAGAATTTACCTTTGAAAATATGAAAGCGGCACTGATTGTTGGCTCTGCTTTGGCTTCCTTTACGGTAGAAAAATTCGGAACAGAAAGCCTTCAAGAAGTTTCCACGGAAGATATTAACAAAAGAATTGCGAAATTCAAGGAACTCACCACTTTTGAAGTAGAAGTTTAAATTTTAACAAAATACATTTTTAAGATGAAAAAAATTACGGCAGTTTTTACACTGGTTTTTATGGCAAATTTGTTGTCTGCCCAGTTTCTGATTATTGGCAAAGACAGTATTTCCCTTTCGGATTTTAAGAAAGATTACAAATACGGTCTTGAAAATGCCGGAATTGCTCAAACCATAAAATCTGCTGAAGATTTCTACCTGATGCAGCAGTTTTCCGCTTCACAGAGTGTGGACACAACTGCAGCGTTTCAGCGCGCCGTGTGGCAGAGGGAATCGGAACTGAGAAAGGAAAAATTTTACCCGAAATCTATGGTTGAACCGCTTCTCAGAGAGTATGTGGACAATAATAAAAACGAAGTAAAAGCCCTAATTTTCCTCGTGCAGAAAACCGATGGAGATACCAATGATTATCAGAAAGTATACAGCGATGTGAAATCCGGAAAGGTTTCCATGGAAGATGCGGTAAAACAATATACCCAATCAGGCGGTAAACCGCTTTACCTGAAAGCAGGAACCATTGACAACGAAATATACAGCGATTTGAAAAAATTGCAATCCGGGACTTATACCAAATTTTATGATAAGAACGGCTATTATATTTTTGCAAAATCCCTCGGAATACGCCCAAGTCTGGGACATCTGATTTTCGGCTCTATTTCTTATCCGAACGATGAGAAAGCAGAAGAAACGAAAAACAAAATTTACAACGATTTGAAAGCCGGGAAAAAATTCCAGGAAGTAGCAAGAACCTACGGCTCAAACGAACACGAGAAGAAAAACGGCGGAGTTGTTTTAGGCTCTCCGACACTTCCGGATGAGGTGTACGAGCTGTTCAAAGGGCAGAAAGAAGGCTTCTATACGCAGCCGGTTTTGATGGAAAATAAATATTTTGTGCTCAATATTTATCAGATTACACCTTATGAGCTGAACGAAGGAACTTATGAACTGTTTTTTCAAGACATGCAGAGTTCAGTTTACAGACAGCTTCTGCAGGAAAAATTGTCAACTTACCTTAAATCCCAGCCGGGATATAAAGAATTTCCGCTATTTCAGAATCTGAAGAAATCGTATCAGGCATTTGATGCATACAAAAATGAGGGTGATGCCCTTTTTCAGTATAAAAATTTTAAAACAACCGTTAAAGATTTCAAAGACATTATCGGCGATAAAAAAGACGAAGCTGCAAAACTGACCCCGCAGGAATGGGATGAGGTGTACAAAGAATTTGCCGATGAAAATTTGATAAAATCTTACAGTCTTGATTTCCCTAACCTTCCGGAAGTGAAACAAGAGCTGGAGCAGACGAAAAAAATGCTGTATTCGGATTACGTGTTTTCAAAATACCTGAAAGAGCAGGTGCAGAAACATCCGGAATGGCTGGCGGAATACTATAATAAAAACAAATCCAAATACATCTGGGAAAAAAGAGCCGTAGGAAGAGTGGCGATTATTTCCGATTCAAAATTAGTGAAAGATGTCGAAAAGGAAATAAAAGATACCCAAAAATGGGAAGCTCTCAAAACAAAATATTACGGAAAACTGAATGAGAAAAACCAGATTCTCGTTCATTTCGAGCAGGGAGAAATGCCGGAGAGTTCCGATGTATTCACCAAATACAAAGTTCCGTTTTCCAAAGGAATCCATACTGTAAAAATGGAGGAAAGAGATTTGGTGATTGCGATAGATGAAATTCTTGAACCCTCGCAGATGACACAGGAAGAAGCGGCAGACCTCATAAAAGATGCCGTAACAGAGCAGAAACTGCAGGAACTGGTCGCAGAACAGAGAGCCAAAACCAAAATTATTGCCGAACCTGCATTTATTAAGGATTTGGAGAAAAATTTTAAGAAATAATTATAAGTTTTAATTAACGATAATACGCTAATAATTATAATTTTGCACTTTATATAAAAATCAAGTATGAACAAAAATCTGAAATTCGTTTTCATTATTACTGTTTTCAGTATATTCAGTACCACAGCAAAGGCTCAGCTGAAGCCGGGACATCTGATAGACGGAATTGCAGCTGTGATTGGAGACGAAATTGTTCTTGAATCCGACGTGGAAGAACAGGCCAATTATGCCAAACAACAGGGAGCTAATGTGCCGGATAAATGCGAGTTTCTTGAAGGAATCGTGAGCAACAAAATCCTGATTTACGAAGCCAAAAGAGATACCCTTATCGAAAACAGGTCTGCGGCGATTAAAGAACAGGCAAATTCAAAATACAGTCAGATTCTCGGGCAGTTCCCGGATGAAAAAACCATGCTGGAAGCCTATAAATTCCGTACTTCATACGAAATGAAGAATGCTATTGAAAAAATAGATACGGACAACTATTACGGGCAGATGAAATACCAGAGAGTAACCGAAAAAACCGACGTTACCCCGAATGAGGTTACCGATTTCTTTACTCAGTATCAGTATCAGCTTCCAAGGGTGAAAGATGAAGTTTCTCTTGCACAAATCAGCATGTACCCGAAATTGACGGATGAGCATAAAAAAGAAATAACCGACCGCCTCAATAAGATAAAGCAGGACATCCAAAACGGAGAAAGTTTTGAAAGTATGGCGAGAATCTATTCCGAAGACCCCGGTTCTGCCGCCAAAGGAGGACTTTACACCAATATTTCCAAAGGAAAAATGGTGAAGCCGTTTGAAGCAGCCGCGCTTAATCTTCAGGAAGGAGAACTATCCGAACCGGTGGAGTCGGAGTTCGGGTATCACCTGATTCAGTTAGTTAAAAAAAGCGGAAAATTTTATGACGCCAGGCATATTCTTTTGAAAGCCGAACCGAATGCTTCCGAAATTGCAACAGCAAAAAAAGAACTCGACAGTATCAAAACTTTGATTACATCCGGTAAGATGACTTTCAAAGAAGCGGCATTCCGTTTTTCGGATGACAAAAAAACAAAATTCAGCGGAGGCGTTCTCACTTCCGATTCGGACGGCTCCGATAAAATCGAAAAAGCAAGCCTACCGTATGTTGTTTCCTATCAAATTGCCGGGCTTAACAAAGGAGATATGACGGGCGTTTTCGAAGATGAGCTGAATCAGAAAAAAACAGTAACTCTGGTAAAAGTGAACGAAGTAATTCCCGAGCACCAGCTTTCTTTAGAAACCGATTACGACAGAATTAAGGGTATGGCACTCAATAAAAAGAAAAATGAAGTCCTTGAAAAATGGGTAAAAGAGCGCATTCCGAATATCTTTATTTCCGTGGACGACCGATACAGCAGTTGTTCTTTTAAGGAAGTCTGGAGCAAAAAATAACGAAGTAAAACCATAAAATCCTCAAAATAGTTTGAGGATTTTTTTATTTTCGAGGATGAGCAATTTTGTCTATGCCAATGAAGCGGATTTGCTGAATGTTGCTTTTTTTTGTTTTTGATTCGTATAACTTTGCTCATCAAAAACTTAGAGCCAGTTTAAATTTTACCGAAATTTATTTCTATGGCTCATAAAGAATGTCTTTGCTAAATTTTGATGCTCTTTTGAGCGTATTTTTCACTTCTTATTTTCGATTTATCCCGATAAATCTTCAAACACGAAGCAAAAAATCCATCTCAAAATAGCTATAAAAATTGGTTCTTCGACAAAAACTGTGGATTTTAAAATTAACATTTATCTATAAATTCTCAATTCCTGTTCTTTTGTCTTGAAACAAAAGA
>JASGDB010000039.1:0-4106 GCA_049841315.1 Bergeyella sp.
AAACAGGTCCGCAAATCAATGCTTTTCTTTCAGCAACCGCTTGGAACTTGAAAAAGATGATGGAAATCCTAAAACAAAATCTTTTGAACTATTTTTTATCCATCATATTCCGACTAAATTTGCTCCCAAAATTTGCTTTCGCAAATTAAAATAGGGTATTATAAGGAGCGACTATATAAATTATCACATTCTTAAATATAAATAAATTAGTATTTTTGCTGATACCAAAACAAAACCTTTCATGTCTCACCTTTCTCCCGAAGATTTTTTCAGAAATTTTGCCGGTTCAGATTTTTCGGAATTCACGGCGCTGCCTCAGAGCGGTTCGGCAAGGAAGAATTTTATCGGGAAAAGCAGTGGCAGAAAATATGTGGTTACTTCCAATGAAAACATTTCGGAAAACCGCTCGTTTCTTTATTTTTCCGAAAAATTCACAGAATTTGGATTGAATACGCCGAAGATTTTCACCGTTTCGGAAGATGAAAAGATGTACATTCAGGAATTTTTAGGCGAGCAGACACTTTCAGAAATCATCGAAAAAGAAAACCTTTCGGAAAGAGTAAAAAATCTGGTGAAACAGACTTTGGAAAAACTCCGCAAACTTCAGCTAAAAACAGAATCGCAGATAGATTTTTCCAAAACCTTTGAATACGAAGCCTACGATGAAATCCCCGTTTCCTACGATTTGTTTTATTTCAAATTTATGTTTGCCGACATTCTGGAAGTTCAGTATCATAAAACCGGACTTTTAAAGGAATTCAAAAAAATTGAAAAGCTGGTGGAATCCCTCGAACCGAAAGGCGTGATGATTCGCGATTTTCAGCCGAGAAATATCATGGTAAACGATAGGGATGAAGTCTTTTTCATTGATTATCAGAGTGCAATGAAAGGCCCGATGATGTATGACGTTATTTCATTTCTCTTTCAGGCAAAAGCCGATTTTCCGGAAAATTTCCGGGAAGAAATGCTCAGTTATTACTATTCGCTTTGGGAGAATCAGGAAACCGTCAACCAGTTGAAATATTCATTACAACCACTACAAATGATGCGGTTTTTGCAGGTTTTGGGAGTATACGGTTTCAGAGGATTGGTACAGCGGAAGCCTCATTTCATTCAAAGCATCGAAAAAGGAATTGAAAATATATATACACTTTCAGAATCATGGGAAAAGATGAATGAATTTCCTGAACTGAAAAGTGTTATCAATCGGTTACATTCAGAAGAAATCAAAAAGAAAATAATTAAAAATATTAACTAAAAATTTGTGCACCCGCTCCCCTCTCCTTAGGAAATCCGCAGGATTCGCCGATTTCTTTAAAAGAAATAAAAACAAAAGAGGCAAAGGGGTTGAGGGTGAGGATTAAAAATATGAGTTTAACAATCGATATTCACAGTTTTTCCTATAAAAAAGGCGGTTATCCTAAAGATTCGAGCGGAAACGGAGGCGGGTTCTGTTTCGATTGTCGAGGAATCCTCAATCCCGGAAGAATCGACGAATATAAACCGCAGACCGGAAACGACCTTCCCGTTCAGGAATTTTTGGAAACCCAAACGAAAATGCCGGAATTTTTGCAGGGCGTGAAAAGTGTCATTTCCATCGCTATTGAAAACTATTTGGAACGTGGATTTGAAAACCTCCAAATCGGCTTCGGATGCACGGGCGGACAGCACCGCTCCGTTTATTCAGCTATTAAAATTGCAGAATTTATCAAAGAAAAATACCCACAGGCAGAAGTAAAAATCACCCACGACGAACAACCGCAGCTCAATTAAATTCAATGTTTAACGTTTAAGGTTCAAAGTTGTCAAACATTGAACCTTAAACCTTGAACCTTAAACCAATTCAATGAAGGCACTCATTTTCGCAGCCGGAAAAGGAACACGGCTGAAACCTTTCACCGACCATCATCCGAAAGCGCTGGCTCAGGTCAGCGGAATTCCGCTTCTGGAAAGAAATATCCGCTATTTGCAAGGTTTCGGAATTAATGATTTTGTCATCAATATCCACCATTTCGGGGAACAAATCATTGATTTTCTAAAAAAAAACGACCATTTCGGAGCAAAAATTGAAATTTCCGACGAAAGAAAAGAACTTCTCGAAACCGGTGGCGGCCTGGTTTTTGCAAAAAAATTTCTCACTCACGGCAAAGATTTCCTTATCATGAATGCCGATATTCTCACGGATATGGATATTACGGCTTTTGTGAAATACCATAAGGAGAAAAATGATTTCGTAACACTCGCGGTTTCCGACCGGAACAGTTCGCGGAAACTTTTTTTCAATGAGGAGATGATTCTGCGCGGATGGCTGAATGTTCAGAGCGGAGAACAGCGTCTGGCGGAATTTAACAAAGGATTTAAGGCATTGGCTTTCAGTGGGATTCACTGCATCAATCCTGTCATTTTTGACAAAATAAAAAGAACCGGAAAATTTTCCATTATGGAAGAATATCTGGATTTGATGCATACGGAAAAAATCGGAGGCTTCGAGCACCACGCCGTTTTGGTGGATGTGGGAAGACCGGAATCGGTAGCCGAAGCGGAAAAATATTTTAAATAAAAATTTTTAGCAATAAAATTATCACAGGCTCTTATGAACAAAATAAAAAGAGGAAAAGGCTTAACCAAACAGACAGCCGGAACAGAATCCGAAATCGACCAGAAGATTAAAGACCATTTTCAGGAAATAACCTGGGACGAAACCATCACCAAAGACAGCTGGATGATTTTCAAAATCATGTCCGAATTTGTGGACGGCTACGAAAAACTCGCTAAAATAGGGCCGTGCGTTTCCATTTTCGGTTCGGCAAGGCTGAAAGAAGACGATAAATATTATCAAATGGCTGTGGAAATCGCCGAAAAAATCACGCAAATCGGCTTCGGAATCATCACCGGCGGAGGCCCGGGAATTATGGAAGCAGGAAACAGAGGCGCCAGAAAAGCAGGCGGAAAATCTATCGGACTGAACATCGAGCTTCCTTTTGAGCAGCATTTCAACCCTTATATTGACAAAGATTATTCTATGGATTTCAATTACTTTTTCGTGAGAAAAGTAATGTTTGTGAAGTATTCGCAGGGATTCATCGTGATGCCGGGAGGTTTCGGAACTCTGGATGAACTTTCGGAAGCCATGACTTTGATTCAGACCAATAAAATTGCGAAATTCCCGATTGTACTCGTGGGTTCGGAATTTTGGGGCGGACTTTTGGACTGGTTCAAAAATACGCTTCTGCAATCCGGAATGATTTCCAAAGACGACCTCGATTTGTACAGAGTTGTGGACACGGCAGAAGAGGCAGTAGCGCACATCAAAGCGTTTTACGATAAATATACGATTAACGTCAACTTCTAAATCCTGCCAATTCCATGATTTGAAAGACCGGCAGTGTTTGGTTGGCATATTATTTGAGCAGAAAATACAGAATATTACATTATATTTGATAAATTTTTAAAATCATGAAAAAATATCTTTACATATCAGGAGCAGTTGTACTTTTAGCGATGATGAGTTTCGTTTTTGCGGATTTTTATTCATCAATGACGAAAGTGGACTACGTGGAGGGAAGCAAAACCCTGAAATTCACTACGAAAATGAATACTTCCCACATTTCCGATGCGATAAAAATCAATCCTTCAACCGCAGGATTTGAAGCGGCCGTAAAACAGTACGTGAACAATAATTTTTCCGTATCGGTAAACGGCTCATCGAAAACGCTTACCTTCACGGGAAGCCAGGTCAACGGCGAATCGGTTTGGGTGTATTTTGAGGCAGGAAATGTTTCCGACATCAACACACTGAAAATAAAAAACTCACTGCTGATTTCTCCATTTCCGAAACAGGTGAATATGGTGAATATAGCCTACAAAGGCAGTCAGAAAACCATGAGTTTTCAGAAAGGAAAAGAAGTGAGTGAAGTCAGTTTTTAAAATAATTTTACAAAAAAATAATGAACCCTCTGAAAATTTCGGAGGGATTTTTACAGGCTAAACGCATTAAAATTGTGTTATATTGGTAAAAATTTGTGATTTTTAATGGAGAAAAAATATTTTTCAACAGTGTTTTTTTAATTCTTGCTGATTTTACAGATAACGCTGATTAAAAACAA
>JASGDB010000040.1:0-51933 GCA_049841315.1 Bergeyella sp.
AGAATTTATAAACAAACAGACTGTGATAAGGTTCGCAAAGGCGTTTCACTCAGCAAAGAAAAACAGTCAATCTTCGCTGAACGAAGTGTCTTTGCGGACGAAAAATATTTTCAATAATGTAAAAAAAACTTTGCGACCATTGCGTTTAAAATAAAACAATTGATTTTTAGCCATTTACATTAAGTAAATGTATGTTTTTAATGCGTATGACCTGAATTGTTTATCCGTAAAAACAATTCTGTCAAAGAATCTCCGTAACTTTAAACTTTAAACCTGAAACTAAAAAAAAACAATGGCAGAACACAACGATTTCGGGAAATTAGCAGAAGAACTTGCAGTGGGTTTTTTGGAAGAGAAGAATTATAAAATTCTTGTCCGGAATTTCCGTTACCTGAAAGCCGAAATCGATATCATTGCCGAATTTGAAAACCAGATTATCGTTGTGGAAGTAAAAGCACGAAAAACCGACATTTTCCTCGAACCTCACGAAGCCGTGAACAAAAAGAAAATCCGCCTGATTGTTTCCGCAACAGACCAGTTTATGAACGTGAATGAAAGAAAAGAAAACGTTCGTTTCGATATTATTTCCGTACTTCCCGACGAAAGCGGAAAACTCGTGATTACGCATATCGAAAACGCTTTTGAGTCCATAGATGCGAATTAAACGCTATCAACCTTGTTGAAGGTTCTGAACCTTCACAAGGTTTTTTTTAAACCTAACAGGTTTCTGAAACCTGTTAGGTTTAGATAATTTAAAAATACCCAAAACACATCAATACAATGAAAACAGCATTCATCACCGGAGCCACTTCCGGAATCGGAAAAGCCACCGCAGAATTATTTGCAAAACAGGGATACAGACTCATTCTCTGCGGAAGAAGAAAAGAAGTTTTAAATGAAATACAATCCCAACTTTCCTCATTAACCGAAACTTTTAGTTTAACGTTTGATGTTCGTGATAAAGAAGCGGTAAACAACGCCATACAATCACTTCCCGAAGAATGGAAGAATATTGATATTCTGATTAACAATGCCGGAAATGCACACGGTTTAGAACCGATTTCCGATGCAAATCCTAATGATTGGGACGCAATGATGGACGGAAATGTAAAAGGACTTTTATACGTTTCCCAGCCGATTATCAAAAAGATGAAAGCAAGAAAATCCGGTCATATCGTCAATATTTCTTCTGTTGCAGGAAGGCAAACGTATGCAAGCGGAACGGTATATTGTGCTTCCAAAAGTGCAGTTGATGTGATTTCCGAAGGAATGCGTCTCGAACTCACGGAATTTGGAATTAAAGTGACGAATGTTCAGCCGGGAGCGGTGGAAACCGATTTTTCAAAAGTTCGTTTCAAAGGCGATGAAGCACGTGCATCAGCGGTTTATGCCGGTTACGAAGCCTTGAAAGCGGAAGATATTGCCGATGCAATTTTCTATTGTGTGAACGCTCCGGACAGAGTTTCCATTGCGGAAATCTGCATTTATCCGAAAGCACAGGCAGAACCGAGAACGATTTACAGAAAATAATCACTTTTCTTAATCAACAATCTTTTCTTACCTTTGAAATATGGAAAAGGAAATTACCGTAAGCGATTTTTCAAAACATCTTTTCTGGGATGTGGATTTAAAGATTTTTGACCTCAATAAACATAAGGAGCAAATGGTTTTTAAAGTGTTGGAATATGGACTTTTGGAGGATTGGAATCTGCTGAAAAAAGTCTATGGCAGAGAAGAAATAAAAAGAATTTCACTAAACATCAGGAGTCTTGATCCGGTTACGCTTTCCTTTTTATCCACCATTTTTAATATCGACAAAACCGAATTCCGATGCTACAAACACAGGCAGTTAGTTCAGAATGTCTGGAACTCCTGAAAAACATTTCCGAAACAGAGTTTTTCTCGGATTTCGTCCTGGTGGGCGGAACTGCTTTGGCTTTGCAAATCGGACACCGCAATTCCATTGATTTGGATTTCTTCGGAAATAAGGAAATTAATGAAGAATTGTATGTAAATGAACTTCAAAAATTCGGTGATGTGAATGTTTTAAAAGTTTCCAAAAATATTCTGATTACTTCTGTGAACGGCATCAAAACGGATTTTGTAAACTATACTTATCCTTGGATTTCTGAAAAAAAAGGGATAGAGAATATACAGTTTGCTTCAAAAGAAGATATTGCTGCAATGAAACTCAACGCCATTTCGGGACGCGGAAGCAAGAAGGATTTCATTGATTTGTTTTTTCTTCTGAAAGAATTCTCTCTGGAAGAAATGATTGGCTTTTACCGGAAAAAATATACCAATCATTCCGAATTCGGGATGCTGAAATCCATTACCTATTTTGAAGATGCCGATGCAGAAAGTGCACCTGAAATTTTTCATCGTTTCGATTGGGAAATCTGTAAAGAAAAAATCAGGGAAGCATTTAGCAATCTGAAACTTTAAACCTGAAACGAGCGAAAGCAAACTGTACAAAGTAAAACCAGAAGCAAAAATGAAAATCCTCCACCTCGAAACCTCATCAAAAAACTGTTCCGTTGCCGTTTCCGATGGCGAAGAATTATTATGTCTTTGCGAAGAAGTTTCGGAAAACTATAAACAGAGCGAATCGCTCCACACTTTTGTAGATTGGGCTTTGGAAGGAGCAGAAATTGCGCTGAAAGATTTGGATGCCGTTTCTTTGGGAAAAGGTCCCGGTTCTTATACCGGTTTGAGAATCGGTTCGGCTTCTGCGAAAGGGTTCTGTTACGGACTGAACATTCCTCTGATTGCCGTTAATTCTCTGGAAACAATGGTTGAGCCGTTTTTAGGACAAGATTACGATTATATTATTCCTTTAATTGATGCGAGAAGAATGGAGGTTTATACCGCCGTTTTCGACGGAAAATCAGGGAAAATGATTTCCGAAACGGAAGCAAAAATTCTGGATAATTATTCTTTTTCGGAATATTCAGGCAAAAAAAGAATATTTATTGGCGACGGAGTAAAAAAATTTCAAGATTTTCTCTCCTCCTTTGGAGGAGCCGGAGGAGGCTTTTCCGATGCAGAATTTAATGCAAATATTTTTCCGTCCGCACAGTATTTAATCAAAAAATCGGTGGAGAAATTCAATAAAAAAGAGTTTGAAGATGTGGCGTATTTCGAGCCGTTTTACCTGAAAGATTTTCATGGCGTGAAGAAAAAGAAAAGCGAAGAATAATCTTCGCTTTTTGAGCTTTACGGTTTGGTGCTCATTTCAACCGCTTCTGCATTGATTAGTTTAGAATCCAGTTCCTTTGCCTTCTCTTTTTTTGAAGGCGTTGATTCTTTAGGGGAAGACACAGAACGGTTAACCGGCTGAATATCACTTCTTTTGCTTTCTTCAATGACTGGTTTTCCCTCTTTTGGAGGATTGGATATACTGTTTCCCCGGTTATCGGTCATGTCAATAGTGAGGTCGCTTTTCAGATAGCGGAGCATTTCTTTTGCTTTTATACCTTCAGGAGTTTTTGCGTAGTTCAGGGCAATCTGTTCCAGCTGAAGAATCATGATTTCCTTTCCGGCTGTTTTTCCGGTGTTAAAGGCGTTCAGCAAAGTAAACTTCGGGACCAATGCATCTTTCGGATATTTCTGTAAAGCCTCATCAATCAGCGTTTTGCTTTCTTCAAATTTTTCGGTTTCATAAAGATCAAATGCTTTTACATAAAGGGCAGTTACTTCTTTTGAAGACTCGGAGAACGTATTATTTTTCGGATTTTTCACAAACTCCGCATAAGAAGTATAGGGATATTCTGAAAGAATCATCTGTTTGGCGCGTTCCGCCGCAGAAGGATTGTTCTGATAATTCATCACAAAAATCTGATACAAAGCCTGAAGTTTGATTTCTTCCTCCGGTTTCACATCCACAAGGTCATAGAGGGTTTTAGTCGCCAAAGGAGTATCGCTGAAATAGGCATCATACATTCTTCCCAGTCCGAGGCTTGCTGTGTCGCGGTCTTTTTTTAGCTGTGCAATGGCTTTTGTATCTTTCGGAATCTGTTCGATATAAAAAGCAGGATCGTGTCTGCGAGGATTCGGAGCAGAAGACATTCCGAGAGCCTCATTTTTCAAGTCTTCAATCGAAGACTGCTGAACGGAAACCCTCCAGTTGTCCGCAAGCCCTCTGTTTCCCCATATTTGTTTAAAGCTCGTCTGTCCTTTTGCTACTGTTCCGGCATTGGAAAAGTAAAATCCGCCTTTCGTAGATCCGGAAGAAAAGTCCTGAAAACCGGTATTATTTCCTGCGAAAATAGAATTGGCGGAATAATCTCCGGTATCGAAGCCTTTTCCTTTTTCTTCCCTTTTCAGCCGGAGTTCTTCTTCCGCTTCCTTTGCTTTCATTTTGTCGATATATTTAGTGAAAAAAGCAATTTTTTCCGCATCGGACATTTTGGTAAGAGCAAGAATACTGTCGTTCTTTTTAACGAGATAATAATTAGTAGAAACCTTTTTGATATTGACAGATTGCTCCGTCAGAAGAACCTTTGAAGGCTCATACGTCATGGAAACAAGTGCGGAATCATAATACGCACCGGCAGCCAGATAATCGCTTTTTTCAAAATAAGATTTTCCGATTTCATAATAATTCAGCCCTCTGATTTGCGGGTCGGAAGCGGGTTCTTTCAAAGATTGTCGGAAAAACCCATCTGCTTCATCTGCTTTTCCGGCATTTTTTGCCATTAAGCCTAGAGCGTAATAAAATTCGTTTTTGCGCGAAGCATACGTTCCTTTCTTACTGATTTTTTCCAAGTATTCTTTAGCACCTTCGTATTCGTCCGCTTTTCCGTTGAATGTTTTAGCGATTTCGATTTGGGATTTCACCTCGAATTCAAAATCATTGGCATATTTGTAGGCGGTAACAAAACTTTCTCTCGCTTCTTCTTTTTTACCGAGTTCGGAAAGAATCTGCCCTCTCAGATAGGCAATCCGGCTTCTGAGTTCACGGTTTTTATTAAGGGTAAAGGCATCTTCCAGCTCCAGAACGGCAGCATCTTTTTTACCCGATCTCAGGAGCATTTCAGAATAATAAATGCTTAAAAGTTTACGGTATTCTTTTTTCAAATCTTGGTCTTTCAACGCCCGGAAAGCCTCATCAGCACGATAATAGTCTCCTATTTTTGCATAAGCCTGAGCTTGATAAATTTTCGCAAGCGCAAGGCGTTTGTCTTTGCCCATGAAGCTGAAAATATTATTCAGAGCGTCCAGGGCTTCCAAAGGCTTGTTCATGTAAAGCCTCGACTGAACCAAAATAAGATAGGAATCGAATATTTTTTTGTTTTTTTCCTCTCCCTGTTTTACGACAGAGTATTTGGAAATAGCCTTCAGAGCTTTGGCTTCGGCAATCTGCAGTGCAGATGCTCCTTTTTGCTGAGCGATCCCGCGGGGATTTCCCGGTGCAGAAGGCACATCGGAATCCGCAAACATTGGATTGTTCCCGAAATCAGCACCCAAAGGCTGCTCATCATATTTCAGAAGCTGGATATACGGAGCAAAATAGTTGTCTTTAAAGCCTTTTTTCCTTGTTTTCAATTCGGTTTCCAGCGCTTCTTTACCATTGAAAAGAGTATTGTAATAGGTGGAAAAACCTTTCATAAAAGTAGAATCGCTCTTTTTCTTGTTCTGTGTAGAACAGGAATTGAAGACGACGAGGAGTATAAGAAAGAATATTGTTTTTTTCATTGTTACTTAATAACTTATCTGATGCGGATTTATTATTTCCGGAGGCTTAATTTTTTGTAAAAATAGTAAATTTATACATAATCTGTGTTCGATAGTAAATGTTTCTGAATTTTCAACAGAGCGGGATTTAGTCCCTTTTTATAATGCCGCGAAAAAGGTTTTGTCCAAAATTTAATTTTCGGATAAAGCTGAAAATTCCCCGGGAAGAATCTTCAAAATCTTGTTGGGAGCAATACCGAAAGAAATGTTGTTTGGCGGGATAAAAGAATACAGGGAAGCGTTATGACCCCCAAAAAACTTTTTAGCAAAAAAATATTTAATTTTTTTTTGGTCGTTTTTCATTTGTTATATATTTGCACAGAAATCAATCAGAACAAAAGCTAATAATGGTATACAAGATTCGTATCATACTGGACACAAAAGAAGATATCTTCAGAGATGTGGAAATTAAAGCTAAGCAGACACTGTGGAATCTTCATCTGGGAATCAAAAGCGCATTCAGCCTTCAGGGCGATGAATTGTCAGCTTTTAACCTGCTGGAGAACGACGGAACGATTATAAAATCTGTTCCTTTGGAAGACATGAGTGATGACGGAGACGGAGAAATCATGTCTGATATTTACATTGACGAAGCATTTGAAAAAAAAGGAGATAAAGCACAGTTCCAGTACGGGCTTCTCGATCTTTGGGAATTTTTCTGCGAACTGATTGAAATTTCCGACGAAAAACCGGCCGTGAATTACCCGATTACTGTTTTCCGTTTCGGAAACGTTCCTTTGAAAGCACCGGGAAAAAACAATTCCTCCGATAAAACTTCAGCTATGCCATTAATGGATGTGGATTTCAACGAAGATTTTTCAGATTTCGACTCTTCAGGAGATTTTGCAGAAACCGAAGATGATTCTTTCGACGACGGGGAAGATGATGGCTTCGATGATGTATTCGAGGGAGATGATGAAGTATAAAATCTGAAATATTCAGTGCCATAACAGTACTTTGATATAGGACTCCGGCTTCGTTGATTGCGAAGCCGGATTTTTTGTATAAACTTTTTGCCCTTTGGGACGGGCTTAATCCATTGCCATTACCAAAATACTGACCGTATTATTTTTTCCTTTTAAAATTTCCCAGACAGCAGAAGCCATTGTGTTTCCGGTTGTGAAAACATCGTCAATCAGGAGAATGTGTGAATTTTCTATCGGTTTTTGCAGAGAAAACAGATTTTCGGTGTTTTGGCGGTCTTCTTTTTTCTTTTTTGCCTGTGCTTTGGAATGAAAATTTCGCTTCAAAACATCGTGGTCAAAAGCAATTCCTGATTTTTCAGAAAGCGTTTCGGTGAAAAGATGAAGCTGATTATAACCGCGTTTCCGCAATTTCTTTTTGTGTAAAGGAATCGTTACCATCAAATCGGGAACAGAATTTCCGAAATCGAGCTTTTCAAAAGTCCATTCTGCAAGGATTTTCCCGATGATTTCACGGTTTCCGTATTTCAACTGATGAATGATTTTCCGGCTCAGACTTTCTTTCTCAAACAGCATGAGCGCAGAAGCATTTTCCACAGGAAACAAAAGCAAACATCTTTCCTTTAAAAGTGAATCAGAGGTAAATTCCAAATGGGTAAAGTGAATCTGTTCCATACAGATTTCGCACACGATTTCCTTCCCCGGAATAATCCGGTTGCAGTGCAGACAGCGGTTCGGAAAAAGAAAATCCAATATCATTGAGTAAAGATAGGGAAATAGGTGCAAGAATCAAGATGCAGGGTGTAAGTATAGGATTTATAAATTCATATCAGGATTAAAAAATCCAAAAAGTAATCATTATAAACATCCTTTCTTCGGACTTCCATCTTCCACCTTCCCGCCAAATTTGTATCTTTGCCCTATGATTCGCATTACCAAAATTTTCACGTTTGAAACCGCTCACGTTCTGTACAATTACGACGGGAAGTGCAAAAATATGCACGGACATTCCTACAAACTTTTTGTTACCGTAAAAGGAAAACCGATTGACAATCTGGAAAATCCCAAAAACGGAATGGTCGTGGATTTCGGCGACATCAAAAAAATCGTGAAAGAGGAAATCGTAGATGTTTGGGACCACGCAGTTTTAATCAACGGAAATTCTCCGCACAAAAATTTGGGAGAAAGTCTTGAAAATCAAGGTCATAAAGTGATTTACTGCCAGTTTCAGCCGACCTGCGAAAATATGCTGTATGAAATCGCTTCAAAAATAAAAAACCGACTTCCAAAGGAAGTTTCTCTCGCTTACCTGAAACTCCACGAAACCGAAAATTCGTATGGAGAATGGTTTGCAGAGGAACAAGCCCAGCCCCCTTTCCCCCAAAGGGGAGAAAATCTCTAATACTAACCGGAAAAATTCAAATGACTTAACGATTTTTCCAAGAGGGGGAACAGTTCTAATACTAACTGTAAAAGTTCAATCGAATAATGGAGAAAATAAATAAAATTATTTTAAGCGATGCTCCCCCTTTGGGGGAAAGGGGGCTGAAAAAAATCTACTTCGCTTCCGACCAGCATTTCGGAGCACCGACTCCTGCGGAAAGTAAAAAACGCGAGGAGAAGTTCATTCGCTGGCTGGATTCCATAAAAGCCGATGCACAGGTTTTGTTCTTGATGGGCGATTTGTTCGATTTCTGGCACGAGTGGAAATACGTTGTTCCGAAAGGTTTTGTGCGTGTTTTGGGAAAGATTGCGGAACTGAAAGATTCGGGAATTGAAATTTATTTCTTCGTCGGAAACCACGATTTGTGGATGAAAAATTATTTTGAAGAAGAATTCGGAATTCCGGTTTATTTTGAAAAACGCATTTACGAAATCAGCGGAAAGAAATTTCTTCTGGCTCACGGTGACGGTCTCGGTCCCGGCGACAAAGGCTATAAGAGAATGAAAAAACTGTTTACGAATCCTTTGGCACAGTGGGCGTTTCGTTGGCTTCATCCTGATATTGCGATGAAAATTGCGGTCTATATGTCCACAAAAAATAAACTGATTTCGGGAGAGGAAGACAAGCAGTTTTTAGGGGAAGACAAGGAGTTTCTCATCATTTATTCCAAAGAAAAACTGAAAAAAGAGCATTTCGATTATTTCGTTTACGGGCATCGTCATCTTCCTATGGTTCTCGATTTGGGGCAGGATTCAAAATATGTCAATCTTGGGGATTGGATTTCGTATTTCACTTATGGGGTTTTTGACGGGGAGAACTTTGAATTGAAAACTTTTGAGGATTAATATTTTGAATATCGGTTATTTATCAAATTTTTTTACCTTTGAAATATTGAAATCAATGAAAAAATGAGTCCGAAGTTTTTAGACGAAAACGGATATGTCTTCAAAATTTATTCAAGAGAAGAACCCAGAATGCACGTTCATATTATACAAGGAAAAAACAATGCAAAATGCTGGTTAGAACCCGAAATAGAAATCGCCGAAAACAAAGGATTCAGAAATCATCAAATCAATGAAAT
Organism: Bergeyella sp.; assembly: GCA_049841315.1. Lineage (GTDB taxonomy): Bacteria > Bacteroidota > Bacteroidia > Flavobacteriales > Weeksellaceae > JASGDB01. Next base: position 9,185 of record JASGDB010000040.1, read on the forward strand.
CTTAAAAATTGTAAAAGAAAATGAGCAGGACTTTAAAGAAAAATGGAGAAAACACCTTGGTTAAAGTGCTTACCATTACCGCAAACGGGATTTTAATTTCAATTCCGGAAGGTGATTTCTTTCTTCCCTTTTCAGAATATCCTTGGTTTAAAAACGCTCGTGTTGATGAGATTTTAGAAGTGGAAATGGAGGGAGATGATGCGATTCGTTGGGGCAAATTGGATATAGATTTGGAAATAGAAAGTATTTTGAACCCTCAAAATTATCCACTGATTATGAATAATTTGTAGTTTTTTTTCTATTTTAAAATATGATTGTCCGTAATTTATCATAATTGATAAAATCTCTGCGAACTTTGATGAGTGTAACGCCTTTGCGAACTTAAAAATAAGGCGGTTATTAACCCGACGGGATTATTTCGCTATTTTATTTTATTCAAAAATCTGATTATCAATAAATTAAAATGTTTTTAATTGCCGTTATATTGCCGTCGTGTTAATAGTAGTAAAAATCTTTGCGGACATTGCGTTTAAAAATGCATTATGATTAAAAACGGATATTCAAATTTAACAACATCAAAAAGCACTATGAATAATTATTTTCCATATTTCTGTGGTTAAAAATATTTTCAACATACAAACCGAAGAAGATTTTAAAAATCAATGTCTGGAAACATTCCGTTATCAGTATGAAAACGTGGAAGTTTACCGGAAATTTGTAGATTTTTTAAATATTAAAATTGATGAAATTGATGAGGTTGAAAAAATACCTTTTCTGCCGATAGAAATGTTTAAAAATCATAAGGTTTTAGACAGACACTTCGACTTCGCTCAGTGTGACAAAAAAGAAAACTATTTTCAAAGTTCGGGAACAACGCAGATGAACCGTTCCAAACATTATATTGCGGATTTTGGGTTGTATGAAGAAAGCATTTACAAAAGTTTTGAGCTGTTTATCGGGAAGCCGGAAGACTATATTTTTCTCGGATTACTGCCGAATTATTCCGAAAACCCGCATTCTTCACTGATTTATATGGTGGATTTTCTGATGAAAAAATCAGGAAAAAAAGAAAACGGTTATTTTCTTTACAATCATCAGGAATTATTTGATTTGCTTCAAAGTTTAAATGACAAAAAAGTCCTCCTTTTCGGAGTTTCTTTTGCTCTGTTGGATTTTTTGGATTTCCTTTCCTCAACACCTCAACACCTCAACACCCCAACACAACTCACAGTCATCGAAACCGGCGGAATGAAAGGCAGAAAAGAAGAAATGACCAAAGACGAACTTCTGAAAATTCTCCAAAATGGTTTTAAAACCGATAAAATATTCTCCGAATATTCGATGACGGAGTTGCTTTCACAAGCCTATTCTTTGGGAGAAAACATATACGAAACTCCAAACTGGATGCGGATTCTCATTAGAAACACCGAAGACCCGTTTTCCTACGTGGAAGCAGGAAGAAACGGAGCGATTAATATTATTGATTTGGCAAACAGACATTCCTGTTCTTTTATTGCGACGCAGGATTTGGGACGCTTACAAAAAAACGAAAAAACGAAAACTCAAAATCACGAAAACACAAATCTGCAAAAAAACAAATTTCAGGTTTTGGGAAGAATCGACCATTCGGATATTCGCGGTTGTAGTTTGTTGGTTTCTTAACAAGAAAAACCAGGAATTGGGGTGTTTTTTATTCCCCAAAAATTATTTTCGCAGCCTTTTGAAAAATTCCCACATCACAATTCCTCCGCAAACGGAAACGTTGAGCGAGTGTTTTGTCCCAAGCTGAGGGACTTCCAGAAAATCATCGCATGCGGGCAGTATTTCTTCTGAAATACCTTCCACTTCGTTGCCCAAGACTACTGCATATTTTTTATCCGAATCGATTTTATAATTGTCAATCATAACGGAATCGGTTGTCTGCTCGATTCCCAGTACTTCGTATTTCAAGGATTTTAGGTCGAGGACGGCTTCCTTTACAGATTCATAATAATTCCAGTCCACACTTTCGGTAGCTCCGAGGGCGGCTTTGTGGATTTCGCGGTGAGGAGGTTGTGGTGTGATACCGCAGAGTACTATCTTTTCAATCATAAAGGCATCTCCTGTTCTGAAAACCGCCCCTACATTGTGCATGCTTCTCACATTGTCCAAAACCACGACGAGAGGCGTTTTGTCGGATTTTTTGAAGGTTTCCACATCAATGCGGCTGAGTTCTTCAAGTTTTAGTTTCTTGGTCATAATTCCGTCATTTTTGTGCAAAATTAAAAAAAAGGGAACGAGAAAGAGACGGGGATAAAATGAAGAGATAATCAGAGAATAACACATATATTGCACGAAAAAACAAAAACAACTGATAGTCAAATGATTAACAGTCGTTTCGTGTACCCAAGTGGAAACCCCACGCTGGCGCAGGCGTCCCGCTTGCGCCAAAGACTAAAAAAGGACGAAATTTATTAACGAAAATTCTTTAAAATTTTTAACGCCTCCGTTTCCGAGGTCATTTTAAAATAATATGGATATTTTTTTCCATACAAAATGGAGAAGAGCCCATTTTATACTACCAAAGACTTTCTTGCCTTTTCTGCAAAAAGGGTGAAAAAACTTCGGAACTCGTTTTTTTTGTTTGATGGAATTGCGGTTGAAAAGAAAAAAAATATTGATAGAACCCCTATAATCAAATTCCATATTTTCATATCTTTACCAAAAGTTACACAAATCAACGAATGAATCAACTTATACAAAGTTTCTCAATAAAAGCATTAGCAGATTTTTTCAAAAATGCGATTTCTGCATTTAAAACGGAAACAGAAGATTTAGATTATATCATTGAAGATAAAGATTTTCCTAATTTTTCGGAATTGACAAGAATTGGAAATGTAGAATTCAAAAATTCTGATGAACTTATTGTGTTTTCTTGTAAATACAATGGGCAACTATCCGAACGCTCTTCAAAGAAAAAACAATTTGAGATTGCGAAGTTAGTTCTAAAAGAAGATTTTAAAGACGGTGCTATTTTCGTTTTTTATGATGATGCCGGAAAATTCAGATTTTCATTTATCCGAAGAAACTGGGAAGGAAAAGCGGATAAGAAATATTCGTCTTGGAAGCGGTTTACCTATTTTGTAACTCCGGAAGACACCAATAAAACATTCAGACAGCGAATCGGGAATTGCACATTCAAAGATTTGGATAGTATTCAGGAAGCGTTTTCGGTAGAAAAACTAACCAAAGAATTCTACAACGATTTGTTCAAATGGTATCAATGGACGCTTACTCAGGAAGTAGGGATTACGTTTCCAAACAATACGACTACATCTGATGATGACCGCGTGAAGCTGGAAGAACAAATGATTCGCTTGATTACACGGTTATTATTTGTATGGTTTATCAAACAAAAAAATCTTGTGCCGGACGATTTGTTTAAAAAAGACAAATTATCCGAAATCTTAAAAGACTTTACGTCCGATAGTTTCTCTGATGGAAATTACTATAATGCAATCTTGCAAAACTTATTTTTTGCAACTCTGAATAAAGCCGTAACGGAAAGGGAATTTGCAAAATTGGTTGACAAACGTGATATCAAAACCCGATACCGTTACGCTGAAATGTTCACGATGTCTGAGGAAGAAATTTTAGATTTATTCCGACCAATCCCTTTTTTGAATGGAGGTTTGTTTGAATGTCTGGATAAAGAAGAAAGCACGGACGGCATAAAATACCATTTGGACGGGTTCAGCAGAAGTGATAAAAAATTAAACGGAAACTTTAAGCACAGAGCATTTATCCCAAATGTTGTTTTTTTTGGCGATGACAAGAATGAGGGATTAATTCCTTTGCTGGAACGTTACAATTTTACGGTTGAAGAAAATGTGCCGAATGAAGTTCAGGTCGCATTAGACCCTGAATTGTTAGGCAATGTCTTTGAAAACCTGTTAGGAGCTTTCAATCCTGAAACACAGGAATCGGCTCGTAAACAATCCGGTAGTTTTTATACACCGAAAGAGATTGTTGCCTATATGGTGGACGAATCTTTGATTGCCTATTTGAACAATGCGTTACCCGATTTAGATGAGGAAATCGTTCGTCAACTTTTTGAACAGGAAGATTTACCGGAATCTTTGGCTAATGACCACGATTTATGTGAAAAAATAGCAACCACGCTTCGTGCTGTAAAAATCCTTGACCCGGCTTGTGGTTCAGGAGCTTTCCCTATGGGAATTCTGAACCGAATGGTGGAAGTTTTAGAAAAATTAGACGCTCAAAACAAAGAATCGCATCACGATTTGAAACTGCATTTGATTGAAGAGTGTATTTATGGCGTAGATATACAAACCATTGCGGCACAAATCAGCAAATTACGTTTCTTCATTTCGTTGATTGTGGAACAGGAAACAATGGATTTGTCTAAACCCGAAGAAAACTACGGTGTATTGACGTTGCCCAATTTGGAAACCAAATTTGTGGCAGCGAATACGTTGGTTGGAATGAAAAAGAAAAAAGAAGGCGATTTTGTAAACAGCTTATTTACCGACCCTCGTATTGATGAAACCAAACATCAACTGATGGAAGTGCGAAAAGAACATTTCTATGCCAAATCTGCCTACAAGAAAAAAGAGTTGAGAGATAAAGATGCCGAATTAAGAACTTTACTTTCCAAACTTTTGCAGGACAATGATGAATTTGCACCCGAAGATGCTGTACAATTTTCCCAATGGAATCCTTATGACCAAAACGCAAGTTCGCCTTTCTTTGAGCCCGAATGGATGTTTGGGTTGTCGAAAGAAAACGGTGGTTTAAATTCTGCGGACGGTGGATATTTTGATATTGTGATTGGGAATCCGCCGTATATTGATTCTGAAACGATGATTAATACAGGACAGGAAACCCTAAGGCTTTATTTATCGAAAGAATCCCAATATTGTAGAGGTAACTGGGATATATACATCGCTTTTTTTGAAAAAGGTTTTAATTTCATAAACAACATTGGTGTACTTACGTATATTACTCCTGATAAATGGCTTTCAAAACCTTTTGGTTGTGAACTAAGAAAAGGATTGAAAGATTATATAATTTCAGTGACAGAATCTGGGAGAGATGTTTTTGAAACAGCAAATGTTGATTCAATAATTACATTTTTCACAAAAAAGAAAAGAGAAAATATCATAATAAATAAATTTGAAAATTCTAAACCTTCTTATTTTTCAACCGTGAATAGAGCTATTATGAAAGAACCTTATTCTTTAGACTGGCTGTTCTCACCCCATATTAAACTTCTTAATAAAATTGATAGTAATATGGGAAATTTATCTAATTATGTGACTTGCGAAAATGCTTGTGCAACTTCTGATGCTTACAAAATTAAACCATTCATTTCCAATAATCCTTATAACCAAAATAGGCTCAAAATCATAAACACAGGAACAATAGGTAAGTATTGTTCAAAATGGGGAGAACGAGAAATGACCTATTTAAAAGATAAATATTTAACACCCACGGTAAATAAGAATGAATTTTTTAAAGAATTCACTAATAGTTATGGCAAAAAATCGATTTTACCGAAACTTATTATAAAAGGACTAACATTGTTAGACGCTTGTATTGATTTGGAAGGAATTATAATTCCGGGCAAATCAACCCTTGTAATTACTGAAAATAAAGGCAATGAAGAAAATCTCTATTTTCCATTGGCCTTAATTAATTCCAATATCAGTATTTTCTACATTCGGGAAAAATATCGTGGGGCAAGTTATAATCAAGGAATAAATTTCAATCCTGATATGATTAATAATCTACCTATTCCTCCAATGACGGAATCCACAAAAAATAAGATTATTTTCTTAACTCAATCAATACTATCCTCAATAGGAGAGAATAAAGATATTTCCGAATTACAAAGGGAGCTTGATTTAATATTCTATAAACTCTACAACTTGTCTGATGAAGAAATAGCCATTATAGAAAATACCTAAATTTCAAATTCATTATATTCTTGTTCAGACAGTGAAAAATCAGGGTCAATGATTTTTACTTCTTCATAAGTGAGATTATATAACTTAAATGTCACTTTGTTCAGTTCTTCAATATAATATGACGGACTATCATTACTGATTATTAAATTAACAATATCAATAAGTTTTGAATTTTTGTGTTCAGTAGGAATGGGAATATTTTTAATAATTTCAGGCGTGATATTCAAATAACCTCCTGCCATTTTTAAAGAGTTATATATTTGATTAACATAAAAATGGACTACTTTGGAGTTCAATATTGCTAAATATACTTTTAAATTTTCTATTGTATCCGTAATGATTGAGGTTGATTTTCCCGCTAAATATTCTCCTTTAACATCGAGGAAAGCCTCAATGGCAGAGGACATTCCCGCAATGATTATTTTAGGATTTGATGATTGTGTAAATCTTGTTTCATTGATAAGTTTTACCTCTTCTTTGTTTATAACAGGAGTATTGTATTGCCCCTTTATATATTGTGTCTTTTTTATTCCCCAAAGTGATATAAATGAATCAATAGTACCCGTATTGATAAACTTAAATGTTGTTGGAAGATAGGAACTATCTTTCAATTTATCTTTTATTAAATAGGCTTCATTCACGGTTGCCGCACCTAATACCTTACAACCTAAATTTTTTAAAACATTGTTATTAGTCCTTAATTTCATTAATAGATTAAAAACATCTGTATCATAAAAACAAATATCCCAACTGTTATCAGTAATTAATGTTACATCTCCTATATTATTACTAAATTGAGGAGTTTTAATATCATTCATTATAGTAAACTTAGGAAAGATGTCAGACGGATTATTACTTTTTTTGATGACGAATGTAACCGGATAAACATCTGCCGAAGTGAATACGTTTAAACGAGAATAATCTCTAATTTCTATAATATTATTTCTTTTTAAATCGCTTCTCGCCTTAGTTCCATATTTGGCGGAAATTAATTTATTAGGGATAATGTAAGAGAATATACTGTTTATTTTAGTAAGTTTCTTTGCCAACTCAATGAAAACAATAAACAAATCCCAATTTCCCTCAGCATAACTGTAGTTTTCTTTTAAATATTTACGAAAAACTTCTTGTCCCGACCTTATCATCGTTTCAGAATCAATATACGGCGGATTCCCAATCACAATATCAAAATATCCACCGTCCGCAGAATTTAAACCACGATATTTTATAGGGTTAATTTCATCAAAAAATGGTTATTAAAACTTCTTTTATACATTTATTGTCTACAATAATTGCATAAAATAATTATAAAATGACATACGGATACATCAGAATCAGCACAGACCATCAAAATGTAGAAAATCAAAGATTTGAAATCAACCAGTTTTGTCAATCCAATTCATTGCTTGTCGATATATGGATAGATGAAACCGTTTCCGGAACAAAAAAGGTAGAGGAGCGAGAATTGGGTAAAATTTTGAAAAAAATGGAAACAGGCGACATACTTATTTGTTCGGAACTTTCCCGTTTGGGCAGAAATCTTTTAATGATTATGGGCGTTCTCAACGAGTGTATGAATCGGGATATTCAGGTTTGGACTATCAAGGACAATTACCGTTTGGGAAGTGATATCAATTCCAAAGTATTGGCATTTGCTTTTGGTCTTTCGGCAGAAATAGAACGGAATCTTATTTCCCAAAGAACCAAAGAGGCATTGGCAAGAAAACGGGCAGAAGGTGTTATTCTCGGTCGTCCCGTAGGAAGCAAATCAGCCAAAACCAAACTCTCAGGACAAGAAAAAAAGATACAGGAATTATTGGATAAAAAAGTTTCGTATTCCGCAATCGGCAGGATTTTGGGCGTTCACAGATTGACCGTAAGTAGTTTTGTGAAAAGGCAGGAATTAGGTCATTAGAGAAACTACCCTTGTTTTGTTACAAAATAAAACAAAAATCACCTTTGTTTTGTTACAAAATTTTAGTATATTTGGGTTTGTTATTGTGATAATGAAGAATTTTAAACGACATATTTTTGATGAATTGGTTCAATGGAAAACAAGTTCCAATGCCAAACCATTGATATTAAGAGGAGCTCGACAAGTAGGAAAAACGACTTTGGTTCGTAGTTTCGGGGAAAGTTATACCCATTTTATAGAGCTTAATTTAGAAAAAACCGAAGATGCCAATCTCGTAGAACGGAGTAATAGTGTGCGGGAATTGGTCAATTTTCTGGCGTTAAAAAATGAAATTTCTCCAAAAGAATTTCCGGAAACACTACTTTTTATTGATGAAATTCAAGAGTCTGAAAAAGCTATTTCTTTTTTGCGTTATTTTTATGAGGACTTGCCGGAATTGAATGTCATTGCCGCCGGTTCTTTGTTGGAACATACTTTAAAGAAAACCAAAAATTATCCGGTTGGTCGGATAAATTATCTGTATTTGTTTCCCTTAAATTTTCAGGAATATCTTGAAGCACAAGGAAAAAAGAATTTGTTGGAACGATTTCGGAATGTTCCCGTTGACGACATTGCCCACGAACTCCTGATGAAAGAGTTCCACACCTATTGTATTGTCGGAGGAATGCCAGAAATTGTCGCCAACTATGTTGCCAATCAGGATTTATTGGCACTTCCACAGACTTATGAAAGTATTTGGAACACCTACAAAGATGATGTAATAAAATATGCCGATAGCAAATCGGAAGAAAATGTGATGAAACACATCGTCAATACCGCTGCATCATTTGTTGACCAACGGATTAAATTTCAAAATTTTGGACATTCCAATTATAAGTCGAGAGAAGTGAGTGAGGCATTCAACAATTTAGATTCCGCAAAGGTCATTCAGGTAATTTATCCTTGCACCAATGTAGAGCCGCCTATTCTTCCTGATTATAAAAAATCTCCACGATTACAATTTTTGGATACAGGAATTTTAAATTTTGATTTGAATATTCAAGCCGATTTGTTGCTGATGAAAGACCTTAGCGAAGCATACAAAGGAGCGATTATACCCCACATTATCAATCAGGAAGTTTTATCTTTGAATACTACGGATTACAAAAAGACCAATTTTTGGGTTCGGGACAAAACACAATCATCGGCAGAAGTGGATTTGGTCATTGCTCACGGAAAATTCCTGATTCCTGTTGAAATCAAATCGGGGAAAACAGGAAGTTTGAAATCCTTGCATCAATTTGTAAATCAAGCTCCCCATCAGTTCGCAGTCAGAATGTATGGAGGGAAATTCAACATTGAAGAAACCGTTACTCCGGAAGGAAAGCCTTACTTATTGATGAATTTACCTTACTATTTAGGGACGTATTTAAAACAATATATCAATTACTTTATCACTAAATATAATGTCGAATAATTTTATCACCAACAATAAACAACAAAAAACACTAAAATCAAGGTTGAATACTTTGATTTCCATTAGTGATGAACTGAAATTTCTGGTAGGTTATTTCTATTTTTCAGGTTGGTCGGATATTTATCTGAGTCTTCAAAAAAATCCGCAACAAAAATTGAAATTGTTAGTCGGATTGCAGGTTTGTAACTATTTGGGTAATATCATCGAATACGCTGAACAAGGGGAAGAAGACAGTTCAAGAGATGAAGAGTTTCAGAAATACCTTGTTTCTCTTGGCTTTGCTTTGAATAATGAAGAAATGGACACCGAAGAATTTTACAATCAAGTAGGATTCTTCGTGCAGATGATAGAAGAAGACCGATTGGAAATCCGCAAAACAGAAAACCCGAATCACGCAAAATTGTATCTTTTTCAACTGAACGAAGACCAGGCTGAAAAGCAAGGAATGTCGGGACAATTCATAACAGGAAGTAGTAACCTAACCCGTTCTGGTTTACATAATCAGGAAGAATTTAATGTAGAGATTAAAGATTACGGTTATGGCGAAGCAGTTCAATATTTTGATGAATTGTGGGACCGGGCAACACCTATTACCGAACATTTGGAGAACCGTAAAATACTGATTGATTTTATCAAAAATAAAACACAGGTTGCCACAATTACGCCTTTTGAAGCCTATTGTTTGGTTATAAAAACTTACCTCGATTTGCAAAATCAGGAAAATGAAGAGGTGGATTTGGATACTTTACTTGAAAAAATTGACCTCAAAAAATTCAGTTATCAGTCCGATGCGGTCAATCAGGCAATACAAATGATAAAGGAACACAATGGCTGTATCATTGCCGATGTGGTAGGTTTGGGGAAATCGGTTATTGCGTCGATGATTGCCCGACAGATGAATAAACGAGGCATCATTATTTGCCCTCCCGGATTGATGGGCGACCCCGAAAAAAAAGACAGCGGTTGGTGGGAATATTTGGAGAAATTCGGATTACACAACTGGCAGGTATATAGTCGCGGAATTATAGACCGCATTGCAGATAATATTGAAGGAAGAGATTTTGAGGTGGTAATAGTAGATGAAGCACACTATTTCCGAAATCAGGATACAGCAGATTACGAGGCTTTATCGATGATTTGCCGTGGTAAAAAAGTTATTCTTTTATCGGCTACACCTTTTAACAATTCTCCGGCAGATATTTTTTCTTTATTGAAATTGTTTATTGTTCCCGGAAAATCGACCATTTCTCTGGAAGATAATCTTGCTGGGAAATTTAGTCGTTTAAATTACGAGTATAAGCAATTATCAGTTATTTTTAAAAATTGGAACTCCGCAGACGACAAGAAAAGAAAACAAGCAGAAGGTATTTATGTTACAACAATCGACGAAAATCTTCCAATCGACATTAAAAAAGTAAAAGCACAGACTCAACGCCTTTCCAACGATATCAAACGCATCATCAGTCCGGTAGTCATCCGCCGAAACCGTTTGGATTTGAAGCAGGATTATATTTATGCAAAAGAAGTAGGCGATTTATCCGAAGTGAAAGACCCGGAAGAAGTTTTTTATTATTTAGATGAGGAACAAGATGAGTTTTATGACAATATCATCAGTAAATATTTTGCGGAAAACGGTGTGTTTACAGGAGCGATTTATCAGCCATTTAGTTATGAAAAAATATTGAGTGATAAGCTCGATGAATTTGGAAACAGACAATACAACCAACAGAAAAACTTATACGATTTTATGCGTCGTATTTTGGTAAAACGATTTGAATCTTCATTTGGTTCATTTGAAAAATCCATAGACCGATTTCTTCAGGTTCATCGATTGGTAAGAGATTTTATTGATAAAACAGGTAAATTTATTTTAGACCGCTCGTTTATTGACCGAATTAAAGATTTTGAATTTGAAGAAATTGAAGCCAATTTGGAAAAATATGCAACAGGAGATTTGAAGCATAAAACACCCAAAAACAATGAAGTTTATGATATTGATTCTTTCCAAAGAAAGCAAGAATTTTTAGATGATATAGATTCGGACATTAAGTTGTTTGAAGACATTCAAAAACGATTAAAAGAGTTAAAATTAGTAGAAAACGACCCGAAACAGGAAGAAATTATCAAAAAAATAAAACATCTTTTAGCCAATGAGCCGGATAGAAAAATCATTCTGTTTTCTGAATATGTAGATACTATTCATCATCTTGAAAAACGATTTAAAACCGAATTTAAGAATGAAGTATTGGTTTGTGACGGTAAAGTTTCAAAAGATTTGGCAAGACATCTAAACAGCGATTTTAATGCACAATACAACAGGGGTTTAAAAACCAATCATTTTAAAATTTTACTGACCTCGGATAAATTGTCCGAAGGATTTAATCTAAACCGAGCCGGAGCAATCATCAATTATGATATTCCTTGGAATCCTACTCGTGTTATTCAAAGAGTGGGGCGTATCAATCGTATTGGGTCAAAAGTGTATGACGAGTTGTTTATTCTTAATTTCTTTCCATCACTGAAAGGAGCAGATATTGTAAAATCAAGAGAAATTGCTCAGCAGAAAATGTTTTTAATTCACAATGCTTTGGGCGAAGATGCCAAAATTTTTGATGAAGATGAAGAACCAACACCCGCTTCATTAGGAACGAAAATCAATACCAATCCGCAAGAAGATGGCGAAGTAAATACAATTACCAAAATCAGGAATCTGTATGCTGATTTACAAAAGAAACATCCCGAAATTATTGAAAAAATCAGTCAATTACCGCCGAGAGTAAAAACAGCCAAGAGTTATCCCGAATACGAATTAAATGTATTAAGACGAAAAGGATTGAGTTTATTTGCCCAAACCGTAGGAAAGGATGAAAGTAGAACAATCAAAGAAATTGACTTTGAGGAACTTATACAAAAAATAGAATGTGAAATTGATGAACCTACTCTAAAACTATCATCTGTTTTTTGGAAATTATATGAAGAGGTAAAAGAATTCAAACCCAAATATAAAATGGGCAGAACGGAGATTTCTTTGGAGCAAAAAGCCGAAACGAACCTCAAAAAATCGCTCAAAATTCTGAAAGATTTGAATTTCGAAAATCTCAATTTTATTCAAATGTTGATAAAAGATTTGCGTTACTATCATACACTTTCTGTCAGGAGTATCAGACGAATCGGAGGGCAAGAATTGACTGATGATAAGAAATCTATTAGCGAGTTTTTAAAAGAAATAACGTATTTAAAACAACACCTCGGAGAAAATTATCTTGAAGACATTGAATCTAAATCAAAAGGCAAAAGCAAAGAAGTCATCATCGCTATTGAGAATAATGATGAGAAGGAGTTGTTTTGAAAAATCTTTCATAATGAACTCAAAAATAAAAGCATATTTCACAAAGAGAAGAATCAATCCGACTTGTAATTTAGCACTCAAAGAGATTAATGTTGGAAAGGAATCATAGAGAAAACAATAAAAGTGTTTTTCAGCCACCTTTTTAGCCACCCTAAAAATGAAAAACCCTCTAAAATCAGTCGATTCAGAGGGTTTTAAGTACCCCAGACGGGACTTGAACCCGTACGTCCTTGCGGACACAGGATTTTAAGTCCTGCGTGTCTACCAATTCCACCACCAGGGCAGGTAAAAAAAAAGAAGTTTTTGCAACTTCTTTTTTTGAGCGAAAAACGGGGCTCGAACCCGCGACCTCAACCTTGGCAAGGTTGCGCTCTACCAGCTGAGCTATTTTCGCAAAAAACTTCTAAACAGAATTTAGAAGTTTAAACAAGTGCGGATGAAGGGACTCGAACCCCCACGCCTCACGGCACCAGATCCTAAGTCTGGCGTGGCTACCAATTACACCACATCCGCAGTCGGAAAGAACACTTTCTCTTTTTGTGAGTGCAAATATATATATTTTTTGCGGATTAACACAAATAATTTTTTTAAAAATTTTCTTTTCATTGGTAGCAATATTACATTTCGTTTTCCTATTTTTACAATCTTAATCTTTAATTGAAATGGAATTACAAGGAACAGTAAAGAAAATATCTGAAATTCTGACTTTTGCAAGCGGTTTTCAGAAAAGGGAAATGGTGCTTCTTACTCAGGAACAATATCCCCAGCCGATTAACATCGAATTTCTTTCCGATAAAATCAGCTTGCTGGATAACGTTTCCGAAGGTGAAAATGTGAAAGTAGGAATCAATATCAGAGGACGCGAATGGACAAGCCCGCAGGGTGAAGTGAAATATTTCAACTCAATTACCGGGTGGAGAATTGAAAAAGTAAAGGATGATGGTTCAGAACCGACAAGCGCAACACAAACAGCTCAGGCAACAGCGCCGGCATCCGCAACTCCGGACAATCCTTTTGCCGAAGATGATGAGGATGACGGTCTCCCTTTCTAATCACTTACAGGAAAAACGTAATCCCTTTATCTGAAAAAGATACGGGGATTCTTTGTGTTTTGAGAAACGAGTTGCGGGTTCGGGTTATTCTCCTCCTCTGGAGGGGTGGAAAAATTTTCTTTTGAAAATTTTGACGGGGTGGTTCATGAATAAAACAACCTCAAACCATATCAAACACTCAAACCAATCTATCTCTCCTCACTCCCATTCACCCATCAAAATCAAACAACAAAAATGGTATTCCGCCTCAACCCAGACGAAATCACATTTCCCAATCCCGAATTCTATCAGGGAGAAGGCGGCGTTATCGCATTCGGAGGAGACCTTTCGCCGGAACGGATTTGGTTTGCTTATCAGAACGGGATTTTTCCGTGGTTCAATCCGGGCGAGGAAATCCTGTGGTGGTTTCCGGACCCGCGTTTTGTTCTTTTCCCCGAGAAGCTCAAAGTTTCAAAATCCATGAAAAAAATCCTGAAAAATCAAGAATTTACCTTTACCGAAAACCAATGTTTTCGCGAGGTAATGGAAAACTGCCGGAACGTCGAAAGAAAAGGGCAGGACGGAACATGGATTTCCGATGAAATGATTGACAGTTACGAAGTCCTGCACAAATCCGGAAAAGCCAAAAGCGTTGAAGTATGGAAAGACGGAATCCTTGTCGGAGGCCTGTACGGCGTTGAGGTCGGGAGAGTTTTCTGTGGAGAAAGTATGTTTGCCAAAGTGAGCAATGCTTCCAAAGCGGGATTTATTGATTTTGTCCTAAGAAATCAAAATAATTACGCTCTCATCGACTGCCAGTCGTATACGGAACATCTGGAAAGCCTCGGAGCGGAAATGATTTCGCCCCATGAATTTTTAACTTTACTAAAACAATACCGCCATGAATCCTGAAAAAGAAAAATGGTTTTTGCTGATTGCCCTTTCGGTAATCTGGGGTTCTTCTTTTATCCTCATCAAAAAATCGATAGAATATTACAATCCGTATCAGGTCGGCGCACTGCGCTGTCTTATTGCGGGTGCTATTCTGCTTCCTTATGCGTTGCTCAATATCAGAAAATTTCCGAAAAAGAGATTGAAATGGCTTCTGCTTGCGGCTTTTACCGGTAATTTTATTCCGATGTTTCTTTTTCCTGTTGCGGAAACGGAAATAAGCAGTATCATTGCCGGAATTATCAATTCCATGATGCCGATTTTCGTGATTGTTTTCGGAGCATTGGTCTGGAAATTTGAAACCACGAAACGCCAGATGATTGGCGTGGCGATTAGTTTTGCAGGAGCCTGTATTCTGGCATTGGGCTCGGGAGAAAGCGGAGTTTTTAAACTCAAGCCCATACTGCTTTTACTGTTGGCAACCGGTTTATACGCAATAAGTACGACAACCGTGAAAAAGAAACTTTCCGATATTCCGGCGGTTGTGCTTTCTTCATTTGTTTTTGGGGCAGTTTTGTTTTTTCCGTCTTTGATTGCACTGGTACTGTCAGGATTTTTCAAGGATTTTGATTTCAGTGGAAACAAAATGACAGGACTCGGATATGTGAGCCTGCTTTCTGTTGTCGGAACGGGTCTTGCGATGATGCTCAATTATAAACTGCTCAGGATTTCTTCACCTCTGTTTGCGTCTACGGTTACGCTTCTGATGCCTGTTGTCGCTTTGGCCTGGGGACTTCTTTACGGAGAAAACCTAAATGTTCAGCAGTTTATCGGAGGAGCAATCATCATTGCAGGGTTGCTTTTCCTTAGGGCAAAAAGCAAAAAAACTGCAATACCCTAAAGGTGCTGCAGTTTGAAATAAATCTAATAAAAAGTAAAAATGAAAGGCGACAAAGATACATTAATTTTTATTGCAAACAAATTTTTGTGTTAAAATTTTCATTTTTTTGCTTTAAATCATATTTTTTGCAGGAAGTTTTTTATTTTGGAAAATGACTTTTAACAATTTAATGGCTGTTTTTCAATTATTTCATAAATTAGCACAATGTTTATTAAAGAATACATCTCCAAAGACTATCCCGCTTTTAATGTTTCCGATTCTGTAGAAGAAGCCTGCGAAACGGCAAAAGAGTTCGGATACACTCATGTATTTGTCAAAAAAAAGGGAATTTTTCTCGGAGCGGTGAGCCAGGCATTTCTGGAAGACAGCCCGGAGGGAACTTTGGGAAGCCTCGAAATTCACTTTGAAAAATTTGCGATTCTGGACGACGCAAGCCTGCTGGATTCTATCAAACTTTTCCATACTTTCAATGCGAATGTGATTCCGGTGATTAATAAGGAAGAGCAATATCTGGGCTATCTGTCCTGCGACGACATCTTCAATGAGTTTTCAAAATATCCCTTGTTTTCGGAAAACGGCGCGCTCCTCACGGTACAGACGAACAGCGGATACTACTCTTTTACAGAGATTTCAAAGATTGTGGAAAGCAATAACGCCAAAATCTACGGCAGCTTTATCAGTGCAATTCAGGAGGACGGAATACAGATTACTTTGAAAATCAGCACCGAAAATCTTAGTTCAATCGATGAAACTTTTGAAAGGTACGGATATCACGTTGTCCATAAATATTATAACGACGAAAAAGAAGAACTGATGAAAGACCGTTTCGGTTTTTTTCAGAAATATTTGGAAATTTAACACGATGAAAGCAGCGATATACACTCAGAAAAACGATTTGGATACTTTCCTTTATCTCAGCAAATTCATCAGCGAGCTGGATAAAAGAGGCGTGAAAGCTGTGATTTTTTCGGGAACGGCACAGGCGATGCAGTTTTCCAAAGAATTTGAAACATTCAGCAATAAGGAAGACCTGAAAAACAGTAATGTAGAGCTTTTCTTTACATTCGGCGGAGACGGAACGATTGTGAATTCCCTGCTGTTCATTCAGGATACGGAAATCCCCGTAGTCGGCGTGAATACCGGACGGCTTGGTTTTTTGGCGAGCTTTACCAAAGAAGAAATCTTCATGGAACTGGACGAAATACTGAAAGGCAACTATGTTTTGAGCCGGAGGTCTGTGATAGAAATCGTTTCGCCCGGAAAAGGAATGTTTTTTCCGTATGCGCTGAACGATGTTACCATTTCACGGAAAGAAACAACCTCGATGATTACCGTGGATTCCTATATCAACGGAGAATTTCTTAATGTTTTCTGGGGCGACGGCGTTATTATTTCCACCCCGACGGGTTCTACGGCATATTCCCTGAGCTGTGGTGGCCCTATTATTTCCCCGAACAACGAAAATTTCGTGATTACGCCAATTGCACCGCACAACCTGAATGTCCGCCCGCTTGTCGTGAACGACAAAGTGGAAATCCGCCTGAAAGTACAGAGCCGTGTTCCGCAGTATTCCCTTTCGCTGGATTCGCGTCTGATTCATATCGATACCAATACGGAAGTGGTCATCCGGAAAGCGAAATTCAGTATTCTCCTTGTTCATCCGAAAAACATCAGCTTTTTTGAAACGATACGGCACAAACTTCTTTGGGGGAAGGATAAAAGAAACTGAAACTATCCGTTTTTATTTTTCCAGAATTAAAAAATTAAAATTTATGATTAAAATTAGATTCTTATGGATAAGCGGTCTGCTGATGCTCTTAATGCTTGTAAACTGCCGGACGAGCGATGAGGTCGTTCAAATTGAAAATACCAATAAAAAGTTTGCTGTTTTCTCTGAAGAAAGCAGATACGGTAAGAATTCAAACTTTGAATATTCAAAAGCATTTACTTATCTGATGCATCGGTATGACCAGATGCAGGGAACTAATGTTTCCGGTTTGGTCAATACCACAAACAAAACGGTATGGAATGAAGAGGAGGAAATATATTTTCCGGAAGAAATCCATGAATCTTACGTTGAATTCAGAATTCATTCTCAAACGATTGAAGATGAAAACGGAGATATATGGGTAATGTTTCCTAAAATTGAAAATGATGAAGTAAAGGATTTGGTGGTTTCGGTGCTTACAAATAATGAAACAGAAGTTTATTATCCTGTTGTTGACAGGGGTTCAAAAATATACACGGATAATCTCCATGTATTTCAAAATGCTTATGATACTTATTTTAAAACATACTTAGGGAACGGAAAAACGAATAAAGCCAGATGTGGTTTCGACGGGAGTCCTGCATGTGATATAGAAGTCGTTATAATATCCTATCCGGGAAACGGAGACCCCAGCAATAGCGGAGGAGGAATCATTGGCGGAACCGGAGGCGGTGGTGAAGGAGGAAACTGTGAACCTCATGCGGAATGCCTTGACTACCAAGGAGGCAGCGGAGGGGGAGGAGTGAGCAATCCTTGTGAAAAAGCCAAATCAGCTTCTGAAAATGCTACAACCAATTCCAAAAAAAGCGATTTTGCTACTGCAAAAACTGCTGTTACAGGAATGAACAACGGATTGGAAAACGGTGTGGTATTTGGAAATGTAGGCGGACAGATGGTACATACGGATGTACAGACAGGTGGTGCTACTTCTGGTAATCTTACTCATTCTTACGCTGACCCCATTGCCGACTTGCACAATCATACGGATAATAAACCGCCCTCCGCCGGAGATGTATACCAATTAATTAAAAATCAAAATGATTATGCCAACTACAGTACAAGGTATGTGGTTACGCAAAACGGCACAATGTATGCTCTGGTAGTAACAGACAAAACTGCGATGAATACTTTTTTGAGTAATTATCCTGCAAGTCAATTACCTGGACATAATCCAAATTTTCCAGGTCAAATGTTTGAGGATTGGTATAATTTTACTTTCGACGGGCATGGTAACGCAGAAATGGCTCTTTCACATGTATTGGATAAATATAACACAGGAATTGCATTAACTAAAATGGATACTAATGGTAATTTTAAAAAAGTAAATGTAACACAAAATAGTAACGGGACATATACTCAATCAAACTGTCCTTAAAAATAAAAATTATGAATAATCTTATTAAAACTCTAATAGCCGGATTTATTTTAATAGTAAATTTATCTTGTGCGCAAACCGTCACGATGAAATCTTTGAGTGACGCAAAAAAACTGGAATTAAATAAAAAAGAATTTGTTGGTAAATCTTTAGGATATTTTTTAAAACATATTGGTTTAGAGATTAAGTCAATAAAACCAGCTCCAAATAAAAACTTAAGTGAAGTTAATAGGATTAGCTTTATGTTTGTTCCGTATAACCAATATCGTAATGACAGGAGAGACATTACAGAAAAACCAACTACTATAACTGTTGTATTCAATCAGAATTGGGATTTATTAGGAAACAGATGTCGCTATGACATACAAGGCTGTACAGAATGGACAAAAGAAGACGAAAAAAGATTGGGTGATTTGATTATCTATGATATTTATGTGTTGGGGAAAGATTGATTTCTGTAAAATATTATGAAAAATACACTTAAAATTTTATCATTAGTCTTTGTATCACTTTTTATGAATGTAAATGCACAAGACGAGATAACAAATAGACAACAGTTTCAGAATGTAGAAAATATTGAAAAAAGCTACATAAACAAACCGTTAAAAGAATTTTTGAAAGGGTTAAAATTAGAAATAAAGTCTGTAAGTTATATTAGGGAAGATGAAAGCGGTCCTAATAGAATAATTTTAAGATTTGATGATAGAGAAACTTATGCTAAGTTGGGTCAGGAAAATATAGTTCCCGCAAGAATTACAGTTTATTTTATAAATGATATGGCAACGAAATCTATTTTTAATAAATTAAATCAGTATGGAACTATTGAGGAGAATCCTATTGAGCAGTTTAAAGAATTAAAAATTCAAAAATTACTTGGGAGTAATAATCATAAAATGAAATTTTAAGAATTATACGGGGCACGGATTAATCCGTGCTTTTTTGCATGTTTACATAGGTTTTTCGTTGCTACTAAAACGTTGTTATAAATACAATGCTGGAATTGTATTAACAAAAATGGATAGTTCAGGTAATTTCACAAAAATAAATGTTACTATAAATCAAAATTCTGATGGAACAATCAATTATAATCATACACAATGTCCAAATTAAACGAATAATGAAATGAAAAATCTAATTTTTATAAGATTACAATCCGGAAAGCGAAATTCAGTATTCTCCTTGTTCATCCGAAAAACATCAGTTTTTTTGAAACGATACGGCACAAACTTCTTTGGGGGAAAGATAAAAGAAATTAAAAACTTTACACCGCAATCCATGAAAAAATAACAATCATCATGTTTATCATTAATGAAAAGGCAGTAAAAACTGAGGCAGTATGAACAGAATTCCTTACCTTTACATTCCCTAAATTTGATATAAAACAATACAATTATGAGCAGAATTTTTCCGGCAGGAGTTGCCACAGGTAATCTGGTTTCTGAAATTTTCCAATACGCTAAAGAGAGTCAGTTCGCACTTCCTGCAGTAAACGTTATTGGTTCAAGCAACGTCAATGCTGCACTGGAAACCGCAGCAAAACTCAATTCACCCATTATCATTCAGTTTTCAAACGGAGGAGCAGCGTTCAACGCAGGAAAAGGATTAAGCAACGACGGGCAGAAAGCATCCGTTTTGGGAGGCATTGCAGGTGCAAAACACATTCACACTCTTGCAGAAGCGTATGGAGCAACTGTAATACTTCATACCGACCACTGTGCGAAAAAACTTCTCCCTTGGGTTGACGGATTAATGGACGCTAATGAAGAATTTTTCAAGCAAACAGGTAAATCCCTGTATTCTTCCCACATGCTCGACCTTTCCGAAGAATCTTTGGAAGAAAATATGGACATCTCTGCAAAATATTTTGAGAGAATGGCTAAAATTGGAATGACACTCGAAATCGAGCTTGGCGTAACAGGTGGCGAAGAAGACGGCGTAGACAATTCTGATGTTGATTCTTCCAAACTTTACACTCAGCCGGAAGAAGTGGCTTACGCTTACGAAAGACTGAAAGCCATTTCCCCTGACTTTACGATTGCAGCCGCTTTCGGAAACGTACACGGTGTGTACAAACCGGGAAATGTGAAGCTCACTCCGAAAATCCTTGACAATTCTCAGAAATACGTTCAGGAAAAATTCGGAACAGGAGAAAAACCGATAAATTTCGTATTCCACGGAGGTTCCGGTTCTACTTTGGAAGAAATCAGAGAAGCAATCGGTTATGGTGTGGTAAAAATGAACATCGATACCGACCTTCAGTACGCTTACCTTGAAGGAATCCGCGATTATATCCGCCAGAACGGCGATTATCTGAACGGACAAATAGGAAACCCCGAAGGTGCTGATTCTCCAAACAAGAAATTCTACGACCCTCGAGTTTGGGTAAGAAAAGGAGAAGAAACGTTCAGCAAAAGATTAGTAAAAGCCTTTGAAGACCTGAATAACATCAACACTCTGAAATAATCAGAGATTCTAAAACTTAAAAAGTTCGGCAGAATAATTTGAAAAAATGTATTTTTGTCGGACTTTGGTTTTTTAAAGAGAAAAAAACTTTAAACCTGAAATATTTTAACTTTAAACTTTAATCAAATGGCATTCGACTGGTTTAAAAGGAAAACACAAAACATTACCACCACCACGGACGAGAAAAAAGACGTGCCGAAAGGGCTGTGGCATCAGACACCTTCCGGAAAAATAGTGGAACACGAAGAGCTGAAGAGAAACAATTTCGTTTCTCCCGAAGACGGATTCCATGTGCGCATCGGAAGCAATGAGTTCTTTTCAATTCTCTTTGATGACAATAAGTGCACAGAGCTGGATGCAGGTGTGGAAAGCGTGGATATGCTGAAATTCAAGGATACGAAATCGTATACAGACCGCCTGAAAGAAGTAAAATCCAAAACCAAACTCAACGATTCCATCCGCAATGCTACGGGAAAAGTGAACGGAACAGAAATGGTGATTTCCTGTATGGATTTCGGCTTTATCGGAGGTTCATTGGGTTCGGTAATGGGCGAAAAAATCAGAAGAGCGGTAGATTACAGCATCGAGCACAAACTTCCGTACATGATTATCTGCCAATCCGGAGGAGCAAGAATGCAGGAAGCCGCTTTTTCACTGATGCAACTGGCAAAAGTTCAGGCAAAACTCGCACAGCTTTCCGAAGCAGGACTTCCGTATATCGCGTATCTCTGCGACCCGACTTTCGGGGGAATTACCGCTTCTTTCGCGATGACAGCGGATATCATCATGGCAGAGCCGGGAGCGCTTATCGGATTTGCGGGACCTCGTGTTATCCGTGAAACCATTGGTAAAGATTTGCCGGAAGGTTTCCAGACTTCGGAATTTCTCGTGGAAAAAGGTTTCGTAGATTTCATCGTGAAAAGAACCGAAATCAAGGAGGTTTTATCCAAAACCGTCAATCTTTTGTACGCAAAAGCATAAAAAATGTAACAAATCAGGAAAAATCTCACCTAATCGGGGTGAGATTTCTCTTTTATGAAAAAAGCAGCAGCAGTTTTATTCCGTTCGTTGAAATCCCTCAGTTTCAGTAAAATCATGAAATTGGGAAGGCTCACATTGCCTCATCCGATTTTTTCTCTGTTAAGTCTTTATGCCACACTTCATTCTTTTGCTATTTCAAAGAAATATTTTCCCAAAACCCATTCTTCCAACGGAATCGGAAATGCATTCCGTCATGCACTTTGGTGCTGTCTGATTATGATGTACTGCTGTAAAATTTCGTCCCCGAAAAAATCCCTGAAATTCTGCCGGAGAATTACCACGCTCCACGAAGAGCTTTTCCCGAATCAGCCTCTGGAAACCAAAATGGATTTGCACAACAACAAAATCGGAATGAATCTTTTTATGGAAATGCTTCCGGGAATCCACCGGCAGTTTTTTGAAAAAGGATTTTTTGTGAGTGCACTTTTTGAAAAATTAAAAACCGCCAAAATTCTCCAAAATACAGAAGAAGAGCATGGAAATGAACTGGTATATCTGGAGGGGAAAAACACAATCTGATTACAAACCCTTTCAAAGTTTGAAAACCTCATAGTTTCAATAACCCAAAAGGCTTAGGCGGTTGAATAATATCATCATAGAAAAAAACGTTGTGAGAGCTTGAAGCTCAAACAACGCTCTTAAAAAACCTTTTCAGAGTTCAGAACTCTGAAAGGGTTGATTTTAAAAACAATTCCGTAGATATAATTTTTTAATTTTCAAATAAATCCTCATCCATAAAATACTGGATAATCGCTTTCTTCATCAATAACTGCTGTTCGTTCGGCTTGAGCTCCGGAAGTTCTTCCAACTGTTCAAAATGCGGATAGCCGTCATCATCGTAATGCGAAAACCGGTAATACCCGAAAGGTTCGAGAAGCCTGCAAACCGCGATATGAAGCAGATTCAGCTTATCGTCTTTGGTATATTTCTGCTGTCCGCTTCCCAATTCCTGAACTCCAATCAGGAACAAAAGGGTTTCAATCGGCGGATGTTTTTCGGTATCGAAATTTTTTACGAAAAATTCTTCAACTTTATTCCATAGTTCGCTTTCCGTCATTTTTTTTCAATTTAGAGATTAAGGAATTCAGAGATTTAGAAATTATCAGCGTCTAATTTATGAATCTCTGAATTTCTAAATTTTTTAATCTTTTAAATCTTCAAGTTTTAAAAGGAATGCATATTCCAGCGCATCTTCTTTCAGGCTTTCAAATCTTCCGCTTGCTCCGCCGTGTCCCGAACTCATATCCGTTTTGAAAATCAGAATATTATTATCGGTTTTCAAATCGCGGAGTTTTGCCGTCCATTTTGCAGGTTCCCAATACTGCACCTGAGAATCATGCAAACCAGTCGTAATCAATATGTTCGGATAATTTTTTGCTTCCACATTATCATAAGGTGAATAGGATTTCATGTACTCATAATATTCCTTATCGTTCGGATTTCCCCATTCATCGTATTCTCCCGTTGTTAAAGGAATCGTCTCGTCCAGCATTGTTGTTACCACATCCACAAAGGGAACTTGCGCCACAATTCCGTTGAAAAGTTCCGGTTCGTAATTCATCACAGCACCGACTAAAAGTCCGCCTGCGCTTCCGCCCATTGCGTACAAATGCTTTTCCGAAGTATAACGCTCCTTCACCAGAAATTTTCCGGCATCGATGAAATCATAAAACGTATTCTTTTTGTAAAGAAGTTTTCCGTCTTCATACCATTCACGCCCCAGATATTCTCCTCCGCGGATGTGTGCAATCGCATAGATAAAACCTCTGTCCAAAATAGAAAGCCTCACACTCGAAAAACTCGCATCCACCGTATGTCCGTAGCTTCCATAACCATAAAGAAGCAACGGTGTTTTCTCTGATTTCACCGTATTTTTATGATAAACCAGTGAAACCGGAATTTGGGTTTTTCCATCTCTTGACGGCGCCCAGATTCTTTCGGAAATATAATTTTCCGGGGAAAATGTTCCGCCCAGCACTTCCTGTTGTTTCAAAAGTGTGGTTGTGCGGTTTTTCATATCGTATTCATACGTCGAACCCGGAACTGTCAGCGAAGTATAGCCGAACCTCAGCTTTTCTGTGTCGAATTCCAGATTCAGACCGATATATGCGGTATACGTTGGGTCATTGAAAGGAAGATAATGAGAATTCCCGGTTGGGTTTTCAATGATTTTAATTTGCAAAAGACCTTCGGTTCGTTCTTCCAAAACTAAAAAATCTTTAAAAATCTCAAAACCTTCCAATAACGTTTCTTTGCGGTGCGGAATGACATCCTGCCAGTTTTTCATTTCGGGAGTTTCGACTTTGGTTTTTACGAGCTTGAAATTCGTGGCATCATCTGCATTGGTAATGATGTAAAATTCATCTTCGTAATGCTCAATCGCATATTCCAAATCGGGTTTTCTTTCCTGAACCACTTTCCATTCCGCCAGAACATCGTCCGCTGGAATAAAACGGTGCTCATCCGAAATCGTACTCGAACTCGCAATGAAAATATAGTGCAGTGATTTGGTTTTAAACAAATTCACGTCAAAGGCTTCGTCTTTTTCATGATAAATCAGAACATCCTGCGAAGAATCCGTCCCGAGTTCGTGTCTGTACACCTGAAACGCTCTCAGATTTTTGTCTTTTTTGATATAAAAAACATGGCGGTTATCATTTGCCCAAACGGCTTTTCCTGTAGTATCGGTGATTTTGTCCTGAAGAATTTCTCCGGTGTTAAGATTTTTAAACTGTATCGTGTAAATTCTCCGCCCGAGGTCGTCGGTTGAAAAGGCGGTAATTTCGTTATTCATGCTTACTGCAACGCTTCCCACTTCAAAAAACTCGTGTCCTTCCGCCAGAATATTGACATCAAGAATCAGTTCTTCCTCATTGTCGAGGGATTGCTGTTTTCTTGTAAAAACGGGATACTCCTTTCCTTCCTTATATTTTACAATGTACCAATATCCGTTGAAAAAATACGGAAGCGATTCGTCGTCTTTTTTGTATCGGGATTTCATTTCCTCATAGAGATTTTCCTGCAATTCTTCCGTGTCTTTCATGATGAAATCACAGTACGCATTTTCATCTTTCAGGTATTGGATGACTTCGGGATTTCCCCTCTCATTCAGCCAGAAATAAGGGTCAATTCTCGTATCGGCATGTATGGTGAGGGGTTTTTCGGTTTTTTTTGCCTTTGGTGCTTCCATTTTTATAGAAAGTTTTCTTTTTTTGAACAAAAAACCATCTCATCCTAAAGGAAAAGACGGTTATACAATCTTGGTTTCCGTAATTTATTTGTTTAAATCCCGGATGTATTTTTCTATCGCCATGGTCATGGACGGCGTTTCTTTGGTGGGCGCCATCACATCCACACGAAGTCCCGCGTCTTCCGCTGCTTGTTTCGTGGTATTTCCGAATACTCCGATTTTGGTGTCTCCCTGCTTGAATTTTTTGAAATTTTCTTTAAGCGAACGGATTCCCTGCGGACTGAAAAAAACCAGCATGTCGTAATCCTTCACATTGATATCGGAAAGGTCGGAGCATACGGTTCTGTACATAATCGCTCTCGTCCATTCGATATTGGCGGCATCGAGCGTTTTGACAATTTCCGGACTCAGTACATCTGATGACGGAAGAAGATATTTTTCCGACGGATATTTTTTGAAAAGCGGGTTCAGGTCTGAAAAATTTTTCTCCCCGAAGCTGATTTTTCTTTTTCTGTATATGATGTGTTTTTGAAGATAATTGGCAACCGCTTCCGACTGGCAGATATATCTCATACTATCGGGAACTTGAAAGCGCATTTCTTCGGCCAGACGAAAATAATGGTCAATGGCATTTTTACTGGTAAAAATGATTCCGGTATATTGGGAAAGGTCGATTTTCTGTGTTCTCAGTTCCTTTGCATCCACGCCTTCCACATGGATAAAAGGGCGAAAATTGATTTGAATTTTTTCTTTTTTCGCAATCTCCAGATAGGGCGAAGATTCGTTCGGTGCAGGCTGCGAAACCAGTATAGATTTAATTTTCATCTTCAAAAAACTTACTAAAAAAACAGTAGTCTCCACAGTGCCAATAACGGCACAATTTGGAGGGTGCAAATATACAAAATTTTATAATACCATTTTTCGGGCAGAATTTGATTTTTATGAAGAAAGTAGAAAAATATTTTAAAAACAAAAAGAAAAGCGAATAAAACAAAGTAAATACGCAGGGCTTTCTGCCTGTCAATATCAAAATAATAATGCACAACACACAAGATTCCAACCAGAATGGAACCTCCCAGATAAAATTTTGTAGCAGTGAAATAATAACGGCTCCACTTTCTTATATTATCAATTCCGGAGTAGAAAAGATAAGCCAGCGATGTTTTCAGGAGGAAAAAAATGCTTATACAAATAAATGTATATCCGAATTTATTGAGCTCCAGACCAAAAAGCGGCAGGTCGGCGGCTTTTTTCGGAACAATGGGAATGTACTGCGAAATCAAAACCGAGGACACCGTGCAGAATACTACGGAAGTAATCACCCAGGTAAGAAAATTGTTGCTGGAATCTATATATTCCTGCATCATAAATGTTTTGAGACTGATGTTGCGAAGCAGAAAAATAAACATCAGTATATACACAAAACCGCATAACAGCAGTGTTATGATGACCCAGTCGTTATTTTCAGCAATTCTTACCACAAAATTTTTTGTAAAAATAGGGAATAAATACGGAATATTTATTTTTTGTAATTTTGTAAAAATCATCAGAGATGGAAACCCTTACCATAAAAATCAAAAAGAAAAACAATGTTTCGGTTATTAAAAAGATACTGAACGCATTGGACGTGGAAATCATCGAAAAATCCGAACCGAAAGAAATTACCAATCCGGAAATTTTGAAAATGTTGAAAGATATTGAAGAAAATAAAAACAATCCCGAATATTTTGAGAAGAATTTCAAAACCGTAAATCCGGACAATATATGGGAAAGTATTTTGTAAAACTCAGTCCGAAAGCAGAAGACGATTTAAAAAGATTGAAGAAATCGGGAAGAAAATCAGACATCAATAAAGTTGATGCTGTTTTTAAGGAACTTTCTGAAAATCCAAGAGAAGGAACGGGAAAGCCGGAACAATTAAAATATTATTCTTCCGAAGTTTGGAGCAGAAGACTCAACCAAAAAGACAGAATTGTATATCAAATTCAAGATTTTGAAATTCGGGTTTTGGTTTTAAATATTCTCGGTCATTATTCTGATAAATAAATTTCATTAAAAACAAAAATGAATTACCTCATTACAGGCGGAAGCGGATTTATCGGCTCGCATCTTGCAGAACAATTATTGAAAAACGGACATTCTGTCATTAACATTGACAATTTTGACGACTTTTACGATTACAAAATAAAAATCCGGAATACTTTTGAAAGCACCGGAAACGCTTTTGAATTTGATTTTTCGGATAAGGAAACCGACATTCAAAAACTGATTTCCAAAGTCAATTCCGAAAATTATCACATTTATTATCAAGACATTAGAGATAAAAACGGTTTGCAGAAAATCTTTGAAAACCACAAAATAGATTTGGTTATTCATCTCGCTGCATTGGCAGGAGTTCGTCCGTCTATTGAAAGACCTTTGGACTACGAAGAAGTCAATATCCGCGGAACGATGAACCTTTGGGAATTGTGCAAAAATTTTGAGGTTAAAAAATTTGTTTGTGCTTCATCTTCAAGCGTTTACGGAAACAATGAGAAAATCCCTTTCTCCGAAACCGATAATGTCGATAACCCGATTTCGCCTTATGCCGCAACCAAAAAAGCAGGAGAAATTCTCGGTCACGTTTATCATCATTTGTATAAAATCGATATGATTCAGTTGCGGTTTTTCACGGTTTACGGACCACGGCAAAGACCGGATTTGGCGATTCACAAATTCACGAAACTCATTTCCGAAAATCTCGAAATTCCGTTTTACGGCGACGGTTCTACGGCGAGAGATTATACGTTTGTGGAAGACATTATCGACGGAATTTTGAAATCCGTTCAATACCTCGAAACTCACGAAAACGTTTATGAAATCATCAATCTCGGAGAAAGCGAAGTGATTACGCTCAACGAAATGGTTTATACCATCGAAGAAACTTTAGAAAAAAAATCCATAAAAAACAATCTTCCGATGCAGCCCGGCGATGTTCTGAAAACCAATGCAGATATTACAAAAGCAAAAACATTAATCGGCTACAAACCAACCACCAACTTCCAAAATGGCATAAAAAAGTTTGTGGAATGGTTTTTGGGAAACAGAGGTTAGCGTTTTGCAATAGGTTTCAGCAAATTTTTTTATGACATAAGCCGCCGCTAACAGCAATCCGCTAAAAATCAGCAATAAAAATAGTTGAAATCTCATCTAAATTTTTACTTTTGCAAAAAATTAGAATAATATGTACTGGACTTTAGAATTAGCTTCATATTTAAGCGACGCACCTTGGCCGATGACAAAGGCTGAGCTTATTGATTACGCCATCAGAACAGGTGCACCAATGGAAGTGGTAGAAAACCTTCAGGCAATCGAAGACGAGGGCGAAATCTACGAATCTATCGAAGAGGTTTGGAGTGATTATCCTACCGATGAAGATTTCCTCTGGAACGAAGACGAATATTAAAAAAAATATAACAATATAGTAATTTAACAATGTAACAATGATTTTTGTGAACTTGTTAAAGGCGTTTTGAATTGTTACACTGCTACATTGTTAAATTGTTAAATTAAAAAAAATGAGTTTTTTAAATCAAATTCTTAAAAGTTTTTTGGGAGACAAAAACGCCAAAGACCTTAAAGAAGTAAAAAAAGTAGTTGCCAAAATAAAAGCGGTTGAACCTCAAATAAACGGGCTGTCTGATGACGGACTGAGAGAAAAAACCGAAGAATTTAAAGCTAAAATTAAAGCGGCATCTGCAAAATTCACAGAACAAATCGCACAGATAAAGGAAAAGATTGAATCTTCTTCAAATATTGATGAAAAAGAAGCTCTCTTTTCAAAAATAGAGGAATTAAAGAAAAATTCTTACGAAGCCGAAGAAAAAGTTCTGAACGAAATTCTTCCCGAAGCCTTTGCTCTTATCAAAGAAACCGCAAAAAGATGGGCTGAAAAAGGAGAAATCCGTGTAAAAGCAACCGAACAGGACAGAGAATTGGCTTCAACTAAAGATTTCGTTGAAATAGATGGCGACACTGCCGTTTGGAAAAACAAATGGAACGCTGCCGGAACGGAAATCGTTTGGGATATGATTCATTACGACACTCAGTTTATTGGTGGTGTCGTTCTCCATTCCGGAAAAATTGCGGAAATGGCAACCGGAGAAGGGAAAACTTTGGTGGGAACACTGCCGATTTATCTGAATGCACTTCCCGGAAGAGGCGTTCACGTTGTAACCGTAAACGATTATCTTGCAAAAAGAGACTCCGCCTGGATGGGACCTTTGTACCAGTTTCACGGTTTAACGATTGATTGTATCGACCTTCATCAGCCGAATTCCGACGGAAGAAGAAAAGCCTACAATTCCGATATTACTTACGGAACGAACAACGAATTTGGTTTCGACTATCTGAGAGATAATATGGTAACTTCTCCGGACGAGCTTGTTCAGAGAGATTTGAATTTTGCGATTGTAGATGAGGTGGATTCTGTTTTGATTGACGATGCAAGAACTCCGCTCATCATTTCCGGGCCTGTTCCGCAAGGCGACCGACAGGAATTTGACGTTCTGAAACCATCGGTGGACAGAATTGTGGAAGTTCAGAAAAAAACGGTTACGACCATTTTTAACGAAGCCAAAAAACTCATCGCCGCAGGAAATACCAAAGAAGGCGGTTTCAAATTATTACAGGCGTACAGAGGTCTTCCTAAAAACAGACAGCTCATAAAATTCCTTTCCGAGGGCGGAAACAAGGCTTTACTGCAAAAAGTAGAAGGGCAGTATATGCAGGACAACAACCGCGATATGCCGAAGGTAGATAAAGACCTTTACTTCGTTATCGATGAGAAAAACAATCAAATCGACTTAACCGACAAAGGTGTTGAATATATGTCGCAGGGAAATTCCGACCCGAGCTTTTTCGTACTTCAAGACATCGGAACTGAAATCGCTGAACTGGAAGCCAAAAATCTCACAAAAGAAGAAGAATTTGCCGAAAAAGAAAGACTTTTCAGTGATTTTGCAGAAAAATCCGAGAGAATTCACACTTTAAATCAATTACTAAAAGCATATACTTTATTTGAAAAAGATGATGAATATGTGGTAATGGACGGCGAAGTGAAAATCGTAGATGAGCAGACAGGGCGTATCATGGAAGGAAGACGTTATTCCGACGGACTTCATCAGGCAATCGAAGCCAAAGAAAACGTAAAAATCGAAGCCGCAACCCAAACTTTTGCAACAATCACTTTGCAGAATTACTTCCGTATGTACAACAAACTTGCGGGAATGACCGGTACTGCGGAAACCGAAGCCGGAGAATTTTGGCAGATTTACAAACTTGACGTAGTGGTAATACCTACCAACAGACCGATACAGAGAGATGACAGACAGGATTTGGTTTACAAAACCAACCGCGAAAAATACAACGCCGTAATCGAAGAAATCGAAAAACTGACCTCCGCCGGAAGACCGGTTTTGGTGGGAACAACTTCGGTGGAAATTTCACAATTATTGTCAAAAGCATTGCAGTTAAGAAAAATCCAGCATCAGGTTCTGAATGCAAAACTCCACCAAAAAGAAGCAGACATTGTTGCGGAAGCCGGAAGACCGGGCGTGGTAACCATCGCTACCAACATGGCAGGGCGTGGAACGGACATCAAACTGAGAGACGGCGTGAAAGAAGCCGGAGGTCTTGCGATTATCGGTACGGAAAGACACGATTCCAGACGTGTGGACAGGCAGTTGAGAGGTCGTGCCGGAAGACAGGGAGACCCGGGAAGCTCACAGTTCTACGTTTCCCTCGAAGACAAACTGATGCGTCTTTTCGGTTCGGAAAGAATCGCCAAAATGATGGACAGAATGGGACACAAGGAAGGCGAAGTGATTCAACATTCCATGATTACCAAATCCATCGAAAGAGCACAGAAAAAAGTTGAGGAAAACAACTTCGGAATCCGTAAAAGACTTCTGGAATACGATGATGTGATGAACAAGCAGCGTGATGTCATTTATAAAAGAAGAAAAAATGCACTATTCGGCGACCACCTGAAATACGACATTTCCAACATGATTTTTGATGTAGCTAATTCTATTGCTACCAAAGGAAAAGCGGGAGATTTTAAAGATTTTGAATATGAAATCATTAAAACCTTTACCATGCAGTCTCCGGTTACGGAAGAAGAATTCAAATCCAAAAGCATTGAGGAACTTACCAATATCCTTTACAAAGCCGCAGAGGAAGATTATAAAATGAAGCTGGATTTGATGAAAGAAAAAGCCTTCCCTATCATTGAAAATGTGTACAAAAATCAGGGGCAGATGTTCAAAATGATACAGGTTCCGTTCACGGACGGGCATAAAACGATGACCGTTGTAACCAACCTTGAAAAAGCACACGAAACGCATTGCGAAAGCCTGATTAACGATTATGAAAAGAACATCACGCTCGCCATTATCGACGAAAACTGGAAACAGCATCTGAGAGAAATGGACGACCTGAGACGCTCTTCACAAGG
Source organism: Bergeyella sp. (assembly GCA_049841315.1). Lineage (GTDB taxonomy): Bacteria > Bacteroidota > Bacteroidia > Flavobacteriales > Weeksellaceae > JASGDB01. The sequence continues at coordinate 41,030 of JASGDB010000040.1, forward strand.
TGCGGTTTACGAGCAGAAAGACCCGCTGGTAATCTACAAACAGGAATCTTTCTACTTGTTCAGCGAAGTGGTGGACAAAATGAATAAAGAAATTGTTTCATTTTTGTACAAAGGAGAAATACCTTCGTAAAATAATTGAAAAAAGATAAAATCCGCCTTTCCTGTTTTTTGGAGAGGCGGATTTTTTATATGGCTTTTTTTTCATGATGCTTCGTAGAAGCATTTCCGTTCATAGAAATTGTAGATATTCCCAAACATAAGCTCCGTTAGGAGCGACCTGCTCAATTAACAGACCGCTCCTCCGGAGCTTTTTTCACGCCGCATTTATTTTTTCTATGAACAGTTTGTCCCTATGGGACATTTTGGGTTTATGCAAAGATATGCGGCAAAATGTTTAAACAAGGTTTACTGAAAAACCTTTACTAATCATATTTTCATTCCTCGCATAATCGGAGATAATATACTTCTAATTTTTAATTATTTTAGATGTATAAATTAATTCTCCATTGTGGTTATAATTAGTGTTTAGCCGCAAGTGCACGAATCATTATTGAAAAATTTGTGTATTCGGGGCAAAAATTATTTCAAACAGTTTAATAAAAAAAAGCCGAGAATGCACGGGTTTTTGAGATTTATCGTCAATATCATATTCATATTTCCGTTTTCAAAAAAATACAAACAGGTTTACAGGTATTTTATTCTGTCATTAGCTTTTGTCATCGTTTTTCTTCCGTTTTGTATGGCAATTTCCTATTTGTGCAAAGATTTATTTTAATAAAAAACCACACAAAACGCTGATATTTATGTTGTTTTTTAAATACTTTTCCGGAAACGGTTTCTTGCTATTAAAATTTTATTAAATTTATTGTCTCAAATAAAAACCATGGCATTAGTAGATTTATCAAAACAAGTAGCATTAGGAATCGACATCGGCGGAACCAATACCAAATTCGGGCTGGTGAACCACAGAGGAGAAATTCTCGAAAAAGGAAGCATCAGAACGGACGAATATGAGAAAGTGGAAGATTTTATCGACGCACTTCACAAAACCGTTTCCCCCATGATTGAAAAACATTGTGCAAAGAAAAATTTTAACGGAATAGGTGTAGGTGCTCCGAACGCCAATTTTTACAGAGGAACGATTGAGCACGCTCCCAACCTGAAATGGAAAGGCGTAATCCCTTTTGCGGAGTTGATGACAAAAAAATTCGGCGTTCCGTGTACGATGACCAACGATGCCAATGCAGCGGCCTATGGTGAAATGATGTTCGGAGCAGCTCGCGGAATGAAAAATTTCATCATGATAACACTGGGAACAGGCGTGGGAAGCGGTATTATTTCAAACGGACAGCTGATTTACGGACATGACGGTTTCGCAGGAGAACTGGGGCATACCGTTGTGAAACCCGGCGGAAGAAAACACTGGAGTACAGGCTCGGAAGGCAGTCTGGAAGCGTATGCGTCCGCAACCGGAATTGCAATCACCGCCAAAAAATTCAGAGCAGAATTTCCCGAATCCATGCTGAATGATTTTCCTGAAGAGGAAATCAATTCCAAAACCGTTCACGAATGTGCATTGAAAGGCGACCCGACTGCGATAGAGGTTTTCCGATATACAGGACAGAAATTGGGAGAAGCATTAGCCAATTTCGTGATGTTTTCCTCACCGGAAGCCATTCTTCTTTTCGGAGGTGTGATTAAAGCAGGAGAATTTCTTCTGAAACCCACAAAACTCCACATGGAACGCAACCTTTTACCGATATTCAGAGGAAAAGTGAAACTGGTTTTCAGTGAGCTTGATGAAGCCGATGCGGCGATATTGGGCGCAAGCTCTTTGGTTTGGGGGAATTAAAAATATTTTGTATTGACAATAAACGCACGGAATGGTGCGTTTATTATTTTCTTTTCGCCTTAAAATATGAGCAGATTGCTTTTTATTTTTATAAGTTTGCTGATGATTTCCTGTAACGGACAGGAAACAAAAAATATTGACAAAAAACTGAATACCAGAATGAACAATTTAGAACAAATCACTTTCGGAGGCGGTTGTTTTTGGTGCGTGGAAAGCTGTTTTAATATGCTGAAAGGCGTGGAAAGTGCAGTTTCCGGATATTCCGGCGGGCATAAAGAGAACCCGACGTATGAAGAAGTCTGCACCGGAGAAACCGGACATGCGGAAGTGGTGCAGATTACTTATGATTCCTCAATAATTTCTTATGAACAGCTGATGGAAGTGTTCTTTTTTCTCCACGACCCGACACAGCTCAACCGACAAGGAAACGACATCGGAACACAGTACCGCTCCGTAATTTTTTATCGTGACGAAGCCGAAAAAGCAAGAGCCGAAAAAGCATTGGAGGTTTCCAAAACATCAGGAAAATGGCATGGAGAATACGTTACAGAATTGGCTCCTTTTGAAAAATTCTGGTCTGCAGAACAATATCATCAGGGATATTATAATGAAAACCCTACTCAGCCCTATTGCAGTACAGTAGTCGGCCCTAAAATTGCAAAATTCAAAGAATATTTTGGCAAAAAAGGCTGGCTGAAATAATCCGATAAATTTGAGAAATTCGAGAAAATTAGCGTAATTAGAGTTTAAACCCTCAGCATTTCCGTATGTGGAATATCGTCTTCGAGGTATTTCTTTCCTGTACTCTGAAATCCAAAATCGGTATAGAATTGAATCAGATAATCTTGTGCAGAAATACGGATTTCAGAAGTATGGAAACGGTTTTCAATAATCTGAACAGCATAATCCACTAATTTTTTCCCGAGTCCCTTTCCTCTCCCCTTTTCGGTTGTCAGCACTCTGCCGATAGATGTTTCGGGATATTTTATGCCTTTATCGAAAATACGGCAGTACGCCAGAATTTCTCCGTTTTCTTCCGCCCAAAAGTGTATCGCTTTTTGGTCTTCATCATCTAAATCCAAATAATGGCACTCCTGCTCTATGATAAACACTTCCATTCTGGATTGTAAGATTTTGTACAAATCCGAAGTATTCAGTTCATCAAAACTTTTTGCTTTCCAAACCACATTTTTCATTTCAATCCGCAAATTTTACATGATTTTTCTCCAAAAAATCGTTGGTCTGCCGAATAAAATTTAAAATTTCTTCTCCTCCCTCCTTTTTTTCCGCAGATGTAAGGTAAATTTCGGGCAAGTCTTCCCAAGTTTTCAAAAGCTCTGCCTTATAATTTTCAACATTTTTAATTTTCTCGGAAGGTTTCAGCTTGTCCGCTTTGGTAAAAACAATGGAAAAAGGAATCCCGCTTTCTCCGCACCATTCTATAAATTCAAGGTCGATTTTCTGCGGATTGTGCCGGCTGTCCACCAAAACAAAAAGGTTGACAAGATTTTTTCGGTTCAGAATATAGTTGGTAATCAGTTTTTCAAAATCCTTTCGTATAGATTTTGAAACTTTTGCATAACCGTAACCGGGCAAATCGGTAAGATACCAGTTTTCATTGACCAAAAAATGGTTTATCAGCTGTGTTTTTCCCGGAGTTCCGGAAGTTTTTGCCAAATCTTTCCGGTTCATCAAAGCATTGATTAACGAAGATTTTCCCACATTGGAACGCCCGATGAAAGCATATTCCGGCAAATCGGGGGGCGGACATTCCTGCCATTTTTGAGAACTTTTTACGAACTCTGCAGATTTGATTATCATAGTTTTTGAGTTGTGTTGAGGAGATTTGGAGTTGAGGAGAAATGGAGATTAATCTTCTTGTTGTTTTGATTTTTGAATTGTCCATTGTTCCGACTGGTCAATCATCTTAACCAGCATCCCAATGATATAGTCGTATTTTTGATATAAATCTTTATAATCCTCTTCTGAAATATAGTCGCAGGCGAATGCAAAATCCAACCAGTTTTGAGTTTCACCGGCTTCGGACTCACTGTCATTTAATTTGGCGACAAAAGATTTTGGATATCGTCTTTTTCTCCACGCTTCGGTAATATTGGCACAAACCGACCTTGATGAACGGCGTATTTGGTCTGTAAGAGAATATCTTTCTTCTTTGGGGAATGTTTTGGAAACAACAAATATCTCCATTGCGGTATTGAAAGCACTTTGATATACACGTAAATCTTTGTGAAATTTTATAGCACTCATCAGATTAATTTTCAACAATATATAATATGGAAAATCCCCCCACCCCCAATCACCTCAACACCCAATCTCCCCAACTCCTCAACACCCAATCTCCCCAACACCTCAACACCCAATCTCCCCAACACCTCAACTCCCCAACACCCCAACTCACTTTCTCGCCTCCAGCCAGCCGTACAAAATTTGATTGAAGTCGTCCGGTTTTTCCATCATCGCAGCGTGTCCGCATTTATCAATCCAGAAAAGGCTGGAATCAGGAATCAGCCTGTCCATTTCAACGGCGACTTCGGGAGGTGTTACATTGTCCTGTTTTCCCCAAATAATGCAGGTCGGAACGGAAATATTGTGCAGCTCCTTTTCCATATTGTGTTTGATGGCGCTTCTTGCGAGCATTACCGTTTTGATGCCTTTTCCCCTGTCGTTCACTACGGAAAATACTTCGTCCACCAATTCTTCGGTGGCAACGGCAGGGTCATAAAAAACCTCTTCGGCTTTTTTCTTGATATAATTTCGGTCGTTTTTCCGTGGAAAGCTGTCTCCGAACGTCCGCTCATATAGCCCGGAACTTCCCGTCAGAACAAGTTTTTTCACAAGGTCGGGGCGGGCAAGGGTAAGAATCAAACCGATATGTCCACCCATGGAATTTCCCACCACAATCGCCGGTTCTTTTACTTCTTCTTCAATAAATTTTGCTACAAATTTTGAAATACTGGTAAGGTTGGTGTTGAGAATAGGCAAGTCGTAAATAGGAAGGTCGGGGAAATATACCCTGTATCCTCTTTGGGAAAAAAAATCTATCAACTGCGTAAAATTACTCAGTCCGCCCATCAATCCCTGCAACAGCACGATAGGTGTACCTTCTCCTTCTTTGATAAAAGTAAATTTTTTCTCTTTTTTCTTCTTAAAAATCATAGAAACTTGTCGCGACTGGCAAAATTACAAATTAATAGACAAAAATAACTGACTCCATATTAATAATGCTTAAAAATAAATAAAAAAATCAATTCGATAAACAATAAAATTCAGACAGAACCGTAACCTGTTGATTAGTTTATAATTAGATGCGGAAAGAATAATTTATCCACATTAAGTCAAAAAGTGGGAAAAAGTGGGAAATTTTAGAAAGAAATGTATAAATTTGTCCCAAATGAATTACTTTTTTGAAACATACGAGTGCAAAATAGACGATAAAGGCAGGGTAAAACTGCCTTCATCTCTCATGAAGCATCTGGAGAAATTTTCCGGAAGCGAGCTTGTCGTGAAACGTGCCGTGTTTCAAAAATGTCTGGAAGTATATCCGCAAACGCCGTGGGAAAAACTGATGAGTAAAATCAACGGACTCAATCGTTTCGTGAAAAAAAACGCAGATTTTATCCGCATGTTTACGGCCGGTGTAAAATCGGTGGAAGTGGATAAATCGGAAAGAATACTGATTCCGAAAGACCTGAAAATTTTTGCCGGACTTCATAAGGAAATCGTGATTTCCGGAGTGGGCGAGTTTTTTGAAATATGGGATAAAGATGCGTATGAAGAAAACATCTCAACCAATGAAGCCGATTTTGCAAATCTTGCAGAAGATGTAATGGGAGATATTGATTTCGGTAAAATCGAATAATCCTGAAAACATTGAATTTTAAACACTGAACATTGAATAATATAGCTTATCACAATCCTGTTTTGCTGAAAAAAAGCGTAGATGAGCTGGTAACCAATCCGGACGGGATTTATGTGGACTGTACATTCGGCGGCGGCGGACATTCCCGTGAAATTCTTAAAAGACTTTCTCCAAAAGGAAAATTATATGCTTTCGACCAGGATTTAGATGCTCTTAATAATAGTATTGACGACCCTCGTTTTACGCTTATCAATCAGAATTTCAGGTTTTTAGAAAATTCTTTGTTGATGTACGGAATTTCTGAGGTTGATGGGATTTTGGCGGATTTGGGCGTTTCTTCTCATCAGTTTGATGAGGCGGAAAGGGGGTTTTCCACGAGAAGCAATGCACCGCTTGACATGAGAATGAACGTAATGCAGACACTGAATGCCAAAAAAATCATCAACGAATATGAAGAAGAACAGCTTGCGGATATTTTCTATTATTACGGCGAACTGAGGGAATCGAGGAAATTGGCGAGGGAAATCGCACATCACCGTAAAACCAAAAAAATTGAAACCACGGAAGACCTTAAAAACCTTTTCAGCTATATTCCTCCGCATAAGCAGAATAAATTTTTTGCACAGGTGTTTCAGGCAGTGAGAATCGAAGTAAACGAAGAGCTGGAAGTATTGAAAGAAATGCTCGAGCAATCGTATAAAATTCTGAAACATGAAGGAAGGCTGGTCGTGATTTCTTATCACTCCCTTGAAGACCGACTGGTAAAGCGTTTCCTGAAAAACGGAATGTTCGAGGGCGAACCGCAAAGAGATATTTACGGAAATTATCAGAAGGCGTTTGAACTTCTGCAAAGCAAGGCAATTATTCCCGACGATAAGGAAATTGAAGAAAACTCCAGAGCGAGAAGTGCAAAAATGAGAATAGGAATAAAAAGCCCCCTTACCCCCAAAGGGGAGAGCAATGGCAAAAAATAATGCAAAAAAAAGCAGTGTAAATTAACATTTTAATTATTAGAGCATTCTCCCCTTTGGGGACGGGGGCTGGAATTATGGCAAAAAGAACAACATACAAACCGCAGAAAAAGCTCACTTTCATAGACATTGTGAAAGGAAACTTCTTGAACCGAGATGAAATCAAGGTTCACTACAAGTATTTTCTGCTGCTTTTTGTTTTGATGATGATGATGATTTACAGCAACCATTTGGTTAGCAAAAAGATAAAAACCGTAAATGAGCTGAAAGAAAGAACGGAAGAATACAAATCCCGCAATGCTTATGCACAGAGCCGACTGATTAAGGTAAAAATGGAATCGGAACTGGGAAAAGAAATGATAAAAGATTCCCTGCTTCCATTGGAAAACCACCCGCATAAATTGTTAATAAAACTCGACAGTACGAATGGCAAAGGTCAATGATTACGATACCAAACGTAAAAAAACGTTGAGATGGGGCTATCTTTTTGCAGGGATAGTGTTTTTGGCATTTACCGTTTTTCTCACAAGAATTATCATTCTTCAAAATACCAATGTGAAGGAATTTGAAATTGATATTCAAAAAAATTATCGTGAATCGACCCTGAAAGCGGCAAGAGGAAATCTTTTCGCTTCGGACGGCTCTATACTTGCCACAACCGTGATGCGTTATGACATTTATGTTGATTTCAAAACCATTAAAGATTCGGTATATACCAAAAATGTATCGGCATTGGCGGATTCTCTCAATGCAATGTTCGGAAAACCAAGAAGTTATTACCGTTCCATATTAGACCGGCAGCGAAAAGCTGAAAACCAGTATTACGGCTTGGTAAGAGGTCTCGATTTTGATGAATACGACAGAATCCGGAAATTTCCCATATTCAGCACTTATCACAAAAAAACAAAACAATACAAAAAAAGCCGGTGCCTAATCATCGACAAAAAATTCAAAAGAGAACTCGCAACCACCCAAATCGGAGCCGGAACAATCGGAGTAGATAACGGAGAATACCAATCCGGGTTGGAAGGTGCTTTTTCAAAATATCTAAAAGGAACCGACGGAACACGCCTTGAACAAAGAGTAAATTCATCGCAGTGGAAACCTATTGATTTCTGGAAAGTAAAAGAACCTGTGGACGGGCAAGACGTCTATACCACGATAGATTTGCGGATTCAGGACATTGTACATTCCGCTTTGGAAAAACAGCTCGTACACTTCAATGCAGAACACGGAAGCGTGATAGTAATGGAAACCGCAACCGGAAAAGTACGTGCACTCGTCAATCTTCGCCGTACCGAACCGGGAATGTATGTCGATGCCTATAATTATGCCTTGAAAGACAATATCGAACCCGGTTCTACATTCAAAACCATTTCGCTTCTCGCAGCAATGGACGACGGATTTATTGACGAAAACACCACCGTAAACGTAGGAAACGGAAACTGGAACTACGGCGGACAACTGATTACGGACGGTCACGGCGGCGGAACGTATGAAATAAGCGATGTTCTGGCGAAATCCAGCAACGTGGGAACGGCAAAACTGATTACAAAATTTTATGCCGATAAACCTCGGGTGTTCCTCGACCATTTGAAACGCTGGAAACTGTTCGACAAAATGGATATTGAGCTTCCCGGAATTGCAAAACCGTTCGTCTATACCCCCGAACATACAAAATGGAATGCGGCAACGCTGGCATCTATTTCGTACGGATATTCCACCAATTTCAACCTGTTGCAGTTGGCAACATTTTACAACGGAATTGCCAATAAAGGCACAATGCTGAAACCTCTTTTCATAGACAAAATTATGAAAGATGGAAAAGTAACCTACGAAGCAAAACCGGAGATTATGGTAAAAAAAATGGCATCGGACAAGGCGATTACAATGATGACAAGTGCACTCACAAAAGCCGTAGAAAAAGGAACCGCCCGAAGCATTTTTACCCCGAATCTGAAAATGGCAGGAAAAACCGGAACCGCCCGTTTTGAATACTGGAAACCGGGACCAAGAAAATACAGAGCATCATTTGCAGGATTTTATCCGGCAGACAATCCGAAATACACCTGTTACGTAATGGTCAGCGAACCGGAAACATCAAAAGGGTATACAGGAGCTGCCGTTTCTGCACCCGTTTTTAAGGAAATCGCCGGAAAAACCTTCCTCAAAACCCCGATGAACATCGAAAAAGAAATGCTCGTAGAAAAGAAAGTAGATTTGGGAAAAATGGTAGAACCTAATGTAAAAGTAGCAGTAAAAGGAAATGCAATGCCCAATGTAATCGGATTAATCGGGAAAAACGTAATCCCGCAATTAGAAAACCAAGGATACCGAATTGATTATAAAGGGGTCGGAAAAATCAAAGACCAGTTTCCGGCAGAAGGAACATCTATAAAGAAAAATCAGAGAATTTATCTGACGTTGCAGAATTAGATGCCCCTGTCCCCAAAGGGGAAAATGCGGAAAATCTGACGTGAATTTTTTAAAAAAAATGGAAAAATTAAAAATATTTATTAACAATTAATTATTAGAGACTTTCTCCCCTTTGGGACTAATTGTGGAAGCAATTTGCGGGCTTATGAATTTAACAGAATTACTACATAAAATCCCCGTTTTGGAAACCATTGGAAATATATCTCGTGAAGTTTCCGAAATCGTTTTCGACAGCAGAAAAGCAGTCGGAAATTCGCTGTATGTTGCCGTGAAAGGAACGGTTGCGGACGGACACGATTTTATAAATTCTGCCATTGAAAAAGGTGCAAAAACCATTGTCTGCGAAGTTATTCCTGAAAATATTAAGGAAGAAATCACTTATATCAAAGTAAAAGACACTTCCAAAACATTGGGACAACTCGCTTCCAATTTTTACGGAAATCCGTCAGAAAAATTAAATTTAATCGGGATTACGGGAACTAACGGAAAAACATCGGTTACGACTTTACTGTTCAATATCTTTAAAAATTTAGGCTTCAAATCGGCGTTGTTTTCTACCGTTGAATACAGAATCGGCGATGAAATTTTTCCGTCCACACATACCACTCCGGATGTTCTGACTTTAAACCAAATTTTGTCAAAAGCCGTAGAATCCGGTTGTGAATACGCTTTTATGGAAGTTTCTTCGCACGGAATTCATCAAAACAGAACCGAAGGTCTTCATTTTAAAATCGGCGGTTTTACGAATATTACGCACGACCATTTGGATTATCACAAAACATTCGCGGAATATCTAAATGTGAAAAAGAGGTTTTTCGATGAACTTCCGGAAACTGCAGTTGCCATTACGAATCTCGACGATAAGAACGGAAATGTAATACTCCAAAACACCAAAGCAAAAAAGAAAACCTACGCTTTGAAAACTTTGGCAGATTATCACGGAAAACTTCTGGAAGCGGATTTCAACGGAATGCTGTTGAATTTTAACGGGAAAGAATTCTGGACAACCTTAACCGGAAAATTCAACGTTTATAATCTTCTTTTGGCTTATGGAATTGCCGTTGAATGCGGTTTTCACGAAGACGATGTTTTACAGGCGATTTCTAAACTTTCGAGAGTGAAAGGACGTTTTGAAACCATAAAATCGCCGTCCGGAATTTTCTTCGTCGTGGATTATGCACATACTCCCGACGCTTTGGAAAATATTCTGGACAGCATCAACGAAATCCGTACGAAAAACGAAAGACTGATTACCGTTTTCGGATGTGGAGGCGACAGAGACCACTCGAAACGCCCAGAAATGGGAAAAATTGCTTCCCGAAAATCCACTTTGGCAATCATTACTTCGGACAATCCGAGAAATGAAAATCCGGACGAAATTATTAAGGAAATCGAAGCCGGTGTAGAACCGCAGAATTTCAGCAAATACACTTCCATTCCCGACCGGAAGGAAGCGATAAAAATGGCGATAAAATTTGCCGAACCAAAAGACATCATTCTCGTTGCCGGAAAAGGACACGAGAATTATCAGGAAATAAAAGGCGTGAAACATCATTTTGATGACAAAGAAGTGATTGATGAATTGTTAAAATTAATGGGGAAATGATTTTATTTAAAGATTTAATTTATTTAAACATTTAGTAACTGTCTAAAAATTAAAAATAATTAAATAAAACACTGACAATCAATTTGTTATGTCGAATAAATTTTGTAACTTGTTGGTAACTAATCAAATAAGTTACTTTTATGAAAAATTATTCGAGCA
>JASGDB010000041.1:0-19835 GCA_049841315.1 Bergeyella sp.
AAATTTTGTCCCGCCCTCGAACAGTGGAAATTTCTTAACGAAAATTCTTTAAAATTTTTAACGCCTCCGTTTCCGATGTCATTTTAAAATAATATGGATATTTTTTTTCCATACAAAATGGCGAAGAGCCAAAATATTTTACATCCGCAAAGACGCTTCGCTCTGCAAAGATTTGATTCTTCGTTCTTTGATGAGTGAAACGCCTTTGCGAACCTTAAAGGCAGTTAGTAGTTAAAAATTCTTTGCGCACTTTGCGTTAAAAAACATCTCGTTATTTTATTCTGTTTAAACATTCCAAAACTCCCTGTCCAGGCTTCTGTACTGAATTGCTTCCGCAATATGGCGGGATTGCACGTTCTCCGAATTTTCCAAATCCGCAACCGTTCTGGAAACTTTCAAAATCCGGTCGTAAGCTCTGGCGGAAAGATTTAGTTTTTCCATAGCGTTTTTAATCAGATTCATGGAAGCATCGTCTAACTGGCAGAATGTTTCAATCTCACGCGGTCCCATTTGCGCATTATAATTGATGATTTGGTTTCTGAACCGTTCTTCCTGAATTTTCCTTGCCTTCAATACGCGGTTTCGGATTTCTTCGCTTCCTTCTCCTTTTCTTTTATCGGAAAGCTGTTCAAACTCCACTTTCGGAACTTCGATATGAATATCGATTCTGTCGAGAAGCGGCCCGGAAAGTTTGTTCATATACCTCTGCATTTCAAAAACGGTTGACGTATTGTTCGGGTCATCGGGAAAATATCCGGACGGACTCGGATTCATGCTGGCAACGAGCATAAAACTCGCAGGATAATTCACGGTAAATTTCGCCCTCGAAATCGTAACTTCCCTGTCTTCCAAAGGCTGGCGCATCACTTCCAGAACGGTTCTTTTGAATTCCGGCATTTCGTCCAGAAACAATACGCCGTTGTGTGCAAGCGAAATTTCACCAGGCTGAGGATAGCTTCCGCCTCCTACCAATGCCACATCGGAAATGGTATGATGAGGCGAACGAAAAGGACGAACCGTCATCAGTGAAGTTTCCGCTCCGATTTTTCCGGCAACGGAATGTATTTTTGTGGTTTCCAATGCTTCGCTGAGCGACAACGGAGGAAGAATACTCGGAATCCTCTTTGCCAGCATGGTTTTTCCGCTTCCGGGAGGCCCGATGAGGATGATGTTGTGTCCGCCAGCAGCTGCAACTTCCATCGCGCGTTTTGCGGTTTCCTGCCCTTTCACTTCGGAAAAATCAAAAGGAAAAAAGTTCGATTTGCTGCGGAATTCACTTTCGATGTCAAAAGTTATTTTGTCCAAACCTGCTTCACCATTGAAAAAATTGATGACTTCGCTGATGTTTTCCACGCCGTATACATTGATTCCGTCTACAATCGCAGCTTCACGGATATTTTGTTTCGGCAGGATGATGTGTTTGAATCCTTCTTCCTTTGCTTTAATGGCAATCGGAAGCACTCCTTTTATCGGCTGAAGACCGCCGTCCAGAGACAATTCGCCCATTATAATGAAATCGCCGATGTTTTCTGCAAGAATCTGTTCTGATGCCGCCAAAATTCCCAATGCGATGCTGAGGTCGTACGAAGAACCTTCCTTTCGCAGGTCTGCGGGTGCCATATTGACCGTGATTTTCTTTCCTGGGAGTTTGTAGCCAACGTTTTTTAATGCTGCGGAAATCCTGTGGCTGCTTTCTTTAATCGCATTATCGGGAAGGCCGACAAGGTGGTAGCCGACTCCTGTATCTACATTTACTTCAATGGTAATGGTTTGCGCAGAAACTCCGTGAATTGCACTTCCGAATACTTTTACCAGCATAGTTTTCTTTTAGTAAAATTAAAAATTCAGCGATTAAAAAAAGCATTTAGCAGAAAAAAGGTGATTTTACGGTTTTATAATGGTTTAAAAAAATTATTTCAAATTTCTGATTCCCATTTCAAAAAGCGTGAAGCTCATTTTATCGGCGTTTTCGTTAATCATTTGTTCCGTAGAACGTCCTGCTCCGTGTCCGCCTTTGGTTTCAATTCTCAGTAATGTCGGGTTACTGCAGCTTTGCTTATCCTGAAGTTCCGCACCGAATTTGAATGAGTGCGCAGGAACTACTCTGTCGTCGTGGTCGCCCGTAGTAACCATTGTAGACGGATAGCAAACTCCCTTTTTCACATTATGAAGCGGCGAATAAGATTTCAGATATTCAAACATTTCTTTGCTGTCTTCAGCAGTTCCGTAGTCGTAAGCCCAGCCTGCACCTGCTGTAAATTTGTTGTAACGAAGCATATCCAGAACGCCCACAGCGGGAAGTGCTACTTTTGCCAAATCAGGACGCATCGTCATCGTAGCTCCTACCAGAAGTCCGCCGTTTGAACCTCCTGAAATCGCCATAAATTCCGGTGAAGTATATCCGTTTTTTTGGAGGTATTCTCCTGCTGCAATAAAGTCATTAAATACGTTTTTCTTCTGCATTTTCGTTCCTGCATCGTGCCATTTTTTTCCGTATTCTCCGCCTCCGCGAATGTTCGGGACGGCGTAGATTCCTCCGTTTTCCATCCAGATGGCGTTTACCACAGAAAATCCTGGTGTAAGGCTGATGTTGAAACCTCCGTAAGAATAGAGAACCGTCGGGTTTTTACCGTTTTTTTTCAGTCCTTTTTTATAGGAAATCATCATGGGAACTTTTGTGCCGTCTGCGGAAGTGAAAAATACCTGCTCAGATACATAATTCTCCGGATTGAATTTTACTTTAGGTTTGTAATAAACTTCGGATTTTCCGGTTTCCGCATTGAATTTGTAGGTGGTTCCCGGCATGATATAATTGCTGAAAGAATAGTACAGTTCCTTCTCTTCAAGTTTTCCGCCAAAGCCTCCGGCAGAACCCTTTCCCGGAAGTTCGATGTCGCGAACCGGCTTTCCGTCGTAGTCCATTTGTCTTACGTAGGAAACCGCATCTATCATATATTTAGCGAAAATATATCCGCCTCCTGTGGAAACGCTCAAAACATTTTCCGTTTCTGGGATTACGTCTGTCCAGACTGTCGGATTATTGATATTTGCTTTTACCAATCGTTTGTTTGGCGCGTTTTTATCGGTAATCAGATAAATGAAATCTCCTTTTGAATCCACAAAATCCGTATCGGAATCATATCCCGTCTGAACCGGTACGAAATCCGAATCTTTTTTTGTTAAATCTTTGATATAAAGTTCGTTTCCGCTTGTGGCATTTGCCGCACTCAGTATAAGGTATCTTTCGTCTTCCGAAACGCCCGCTCCCATGTATCTTCTTTTGAAATCTTCACCGCCTTTAATCAGTTGGTCGTCTTTCTGCTTTGTTCCCAATTTATGGAAATACACTTTGTGCGTATCGGTTTTGGCGGAAAGTGCACTTCCCTCCGGTTTGTCGTAACTCGAGTAGAAAAATCCGTCTCCCAGCCACGATACGCCGCTGAATTTCACATCCTGAATGGTTTCGTCAATCTGTTTTCCTGTAACGGCATCGATGATGATGATTTTGTTCCAGTCGCTTCCTCCTTCGGAAATGGAATATGCTGCAAGGTTTCCTTTTTTGTTGAATGAAAGTCCTGCCAGAGAAGTCGTTCCGTCCGCAGAAAATTTATTCGGGTCGAGGAATACTTCGGTTTTCCCGTTTTTATCGGTTCTGTATAAAACCGATTGCGCCTGAAGTCCGTCGTTTTTATAAAAATACTTATAATTTCCTTCTGTGAAAGGCGCTCCCACTTTTTCGTAATTCCAGATTTCTGTCAGCTGCTGGCGGATTTTGCTGCGGAAAGGGATTTTTTCCAGATAATCATTGGTGAAAGCCGCCTGACGCTTTACCCAGTCTTTGGTATCTTCCGCCATATCGTCTTCCAGCCAGCGGTATGGGTCGGCAACTTTTGTTCCGAAATATTCGTCGGTTTGGGTTACTTTTTTGGTTTCGGGATATTTCAACGGGGTTGATTTTTGGGCGTTGATTTGCAATGAAACGGCAGTAATTGCCATGATAATCACTTTACTGTTCATAGATTTTGTTTTTCCAAAAATAGTAAAATAATTGGATTAATGAGAGAAAAGTACATGATAAACCCAGGGCAAACTCACACTTTTTCGATGACTTTTAGCAGATACTCGTTGTCATAAGCAGCTTTGAGCCTTTTTCCTTTGATTCCGTTTTTTGCGGATGTTTCGTTTTTGAGGAGGTTCAGAGCTATTCTTAATTATGCAATCTTCACAAGGTTGCTTTTCAACTCTACATTGAAATTCACTTTTGCTTTCAATGCTCCGAAAACTTTCAGAATCGTTTCGAGTGTTACGTTGGTGGTATTATTTTCCAATTTTGAAATCTGAGCACGCTGAACACCGATTAATTTTCCAAGTTCTTCCTGAGTAAGATTTCTTTCCTTTCTTGCTTTTTTTATTAAATCTCCCAAAACTTCCAACTGTAGTTCCTGTTCGTAAACGGTTCTTTTTTCAGTTCCGGTTTTTCCGATGAATTCATCTTTTATTTCATCGAAACTGTACATTTCAAAATCTTTATTTTTTGTTTTCATTGTTTTGGTTGTAAAAAGATAACCGTGAATGTATTACTCATTTTTCAAAATGTTTCCATATAAAGATACAAATTTATTTGTATTTCAATGTTTTTTATTCACCTAATTTATCCTCAATATCTGCTTTTAAAAGAAATATTTTTTTATATTTTTTTTCAATTGACTTTTTATAGATTTATTCTGTTTTTGTATGTAATTATACAAAGAGTCATATTCGTTATTAACCATAAGTTGAAAGTATCTATTTGATGTTATCCCTTCAACTTTACCTAACATATCAATATAGATGTTAAGACTTTTCGTATAATCCATTTTGCTTCCAAAATCCTCCAAACTACAATTATTTTCAACCAATTTTTTCATCATCTGAAGAGAAACATTTTTATATTCTATTAAAATGGGGGTTATAGGTAAATCATATTTTTCCAAAAGATTTTCTCTAAGGTCATATATTTCATTGTAGCCATTCATAACTTTATCAAAATCAAATTTTGAACTTAACCCACCATATATATGAGTGTATGTTTTATTAGGGACAAAATGAAACTTATTTGCTCTCTCAAAAATTTGACAATTTATGATAATATCATCCATAAATGAAAATCCAAATGTTCTTATTTCAGTTTTAAATAATTGTTTTTTATAAAGTTTCCCCCAAGTAGAAACGGGGAATTTATTTATGCCAAAAAAATTCATATAAAAATTTTGGATAAATTCATTTTTATTTATAATGATTTCATTATAAACATTGGGTTTTATAATAGTCCTATAATTGATATTATGAAAAAGGCGTTTATAACAGTTAGAAATTACTATATCAGCGTTACTTTTTAAATAAGCGTTAACTAATATTTCAAAAGCATTTTTTTCATAATAATCATCGTGGTCAGAAAAAATTAAAAGTTCTGATAAAGAATGTTCTATGCCAAATAATCTTGCCAATTCTATACCTTCATTTTTCTTTTTAAAATATAAAAACCGATTGTCGTTTTCTACTATTTTTTCACATATCCTTATCGTTGCCAAATCATTTGAGCCATCATCTATTAGTAAACATTTAAATTTACTATATGACTGTTGTTTAATAGATTCTAAAGTTTTTTTTAATTTATTTCCAGTGTTATAAATGGGAACAATAACTGATATTTCAGGGGTTTTCATTGTATAATTTCAAAATTTTTCCGAAGATACCCCGAGCAAAAATGCGCCACAATGCAAAACCGCATAAAACAAATTCATTTTCGCATAATTCAAATTTTTGCAGGCAATCGAAAAAAATAATTACCTTTATACTCTAATTTTTTCACTATATGAACAGTATCGGTTTCAAAATCAAAAGACTTCGGGAACAGAAAGACGTTTCGCAGGAACAACTTGCCTACGAACTGGATATTTCCCAAAGCAACCTCAGCAGAATTGAAAACGGAACTGTGGAAAAAGTAGATTTCTTGCTGATGCAGAAAGTCTGTGATTTTTTTGATGTGGAATCGGATTATTTTATGGAATCGGGAACGGTAATTAATGATATTGAAACCAATCACGGTGTTGTTTTAAATCATAACAACGGCGTTTTCAATAGTTTTCCCGAAGAATTATTAAAAAATGTCGCCAATAATCAACAGCAAATTACCCAACTCATCGAAACGCAAAACAAACTGATAGAGCGGTTGCTGGGGAAGTAATTGTAAAAAAGTAAGAGCAAAACGCTATGTTTAAAAACTTATGAAACCGCAGAAATTCTGCCATCGGCAGAATTTATTACTGTTAAATTGAATTGAAAAAAATCATCAATACATCACTTCTTGCATTTATTTTAATTCCCCAAAAGTAATGCTTTTTAGTGAATTAAATCACTAAAAGTTATATTTTTTAGTGATTTTTTAAAATGAAAATTCTTGTGGGAAAACTCTTTATTGCTCAACCATAAAAATATTTTGTAATTTTGAGAAAACTTACAAGATAAGTTTAGTGTAAAAACAAACAAACCCAAAACAAATGAACACAGCAATAAGAATCAATATACTAAATCCGAAAGTCCTTAAATTATTGAAAAATTTAGCTGAGTTGGATTTGATTTCCATAAAAGAAGAATCCCATAAAGGATTTGCCGATGTTCTGAAAAAATTAAGCTCCAATGCGGATTCTGCACCAAGTTTGGAAGATATAACGGAAGAAGTAGAAAAAGTAAGAACAAAACGATATGTTTAAAACTAACGAAACTGTGGAAATCCTAACGTTGGCAGTCATTGTACTGCGACAGTAACGGCTTCGGATGAAAAATCATTATCAGACATTAGGAATTAAACGTGGTGCGTCAAATGACGACATCAAATCTGCATATCGTAAACTTGCCCTAAAATTTCACCCAGACAAGAATAATGGCGACAAATTCTTTGAAGAACGTTTCAAAGAAATTCAGGAAGCATACGAAATTCTGTCTGACCCATACGAAAAGAGGAAATACGACACCAATTACGACTACTTTTTCAACGGACAAACAAATTCTAACTGGTCGCAAACAAGACGAGAAGAACCCAAATACGAAAAACCTAAACCCGACCCTGAACAAGCAAGAAAAGAAAAAGAAGCTCGTGAAAAACGAGATAAGGAAAGAGCAGAAAAAGAACGTGTTGCAAACATCAAAAAAAACACCGAATTATCATTTGAAGATAAAGCGTGGATTTTTTTAGGCAACTGGTTTATTATTCCTGGTGCTGTCGGACTTTGGATGTTTTTCAAATATAGAAGTGAGGGTTATACAAAAAAATCCAATTCTGTATGTAGTCTTTCCTTAATCAGCTTCTTGGTTCTATTTGTTTTAGCAATAATTATAACCATAGCACAATCTGGCTCACGATATTAAAATTATGGATAAAAGAAAATTACACATTACGTTTTGCCACAGAATGCCTGAACGTTCTTTCTTTTGGAAAGGTAAACAATTTCCTGTTTGTGCAAGATGTACAGGAATACACATAGGCTATCTGACATTTCCACTTTTCTTATTTAGTGTTTTCACGCTAAACATTTGGTGGACTATTGGCTTAATTCTTCCGACATACATTGACGGATTAACACAAGCGTTTTTCAAAAGAGAAAGCAACAATTTTATAAGAGTTACAACTGGACTAATGGCTGGAATAGGTGGAATGTCCTTAGTTTCTATTATAGGAAAATTCATTGGAGACCAAATTTTACTAATCTTTAAATAAACAAAAAATGACAGAAGAAAATCAACTTCCGCAACAAGAAAACCCTAACGACAAATTAAGCACTGGGCTTGCAGTTTTATCGTTTTGTATCCCTATTGCGGGGGCAATAATCTACTTTTCTAATAAGGACAGTATGCCAAATAAAGCAAAATCTGCCTGCCACGCATCATTGTGGGGCTTTGGAATAGGTGTTGTAATCAACATACTTGGACGACTTGTAGCAGCAAGTTAAATTAGGTAAAACAAACAAAGTTTTTCATAAATTTGCCATATCCAACGTTAGAATATGGCAAAGAGTAAGAAAATAGAAATCGGAGGCAAGGAAATAAGCATCATCTCGCAAAAACAAGATGATTATATTTCCTTGACCGATATGGCAAAAAGTCAAATGCAGGAAGCTATTATCATAAAATGGCTGACCCTAAAAAGCACTATTGAATATATTGGCGAGTGGGAAGCGTTGTATAACCCAGATTTTAATTATACCGAATTCGGTACAATTAAAAATTCGGCAGGAAGCAATAATTTCGTTTTGTCGGTTAAAAATTGGATAGAAGCAACTAATGCAATCGGTATAACTGCAAAAGCAGGAAGATACGGTGGAACGTATGCTCATAAAGATATTGCATTTCATTTTGGTATGTGGATTAGCCCAAAGTTTCAGTTGCTTTTAGTAAAGGAATACCAACGGCTTAAAGAAGACGAAAACAGCCGACAACAATTAGAATGGAATTTGCAACGAACTTTAACCAAAGTCAATTACCATATCCATACTGACGCAATCAAAGAAAATCTAATCCCCAAAGCAATTACAAAACAACAAGCAGGTTTTGTTTATGCCAACGAAGCCGATTTATTGAACGTTGCATTGTTCGGAATTACCGCCAAAGAATGGAGAGATAATAATCCTGACAAAGACGGAAACATCAGAGATTATGCGACATTGGAACAATTGGTAGTTTTGAGCAATATGGAAAGTATAAACGCGTTGCTTATCCGACAAGGTTTGACACAAACTGAACGACTGACACAACTCAACAAAGTTGCCATAACACAGATGAAATCTTTGCTTGAAAGTAATGCAATGAAGAAACTGAAATAACAACGAACTGCCAACAAGGGTTTGGCGATAGTGGCAGATAACGGCTTCGATTGAACGTTTCTGCAAAGTTGAAAGTTAGTACATCTATTAAACTTTCGTGCTAAAAGTACCACCATCGCCAATACCCAAAACGTTGGGTGCAAGTGTAAAACCGACCGTGCTAAAATCAACGGAACAGCTAAATTGACGGAACGGCAAGAATGTTTTTTATTTTTTGCCACCGCACATTTTTAAACCATTTTAACCAACCGCACAAACGGCACATTTGGTTTTTGCCGACACACAAAGCCAACGCTTCAAAAAACCAAAAGAGCCGTTTTTTTGCCAATGCTCCAAAATAATGACTATGATATATTTAACTAAATTTTTTACCTTTGCAAAAATTTAAAACAAATTAATGGACTAAAAAAAAGAATAGACATATAAAATATAGCGTTTTGCTTTAAAAATTTCCTGTTCAGAGAATCTTGCAATTTTTCAATGTAACACAGGAAGTAAGAGTGGAAACGCCTACGGTAAAGCGTGGGCGTTCCTTTTTGCTTTGTGTTACGGGTTTTGCAAGAACCCTCTGAACAGAGCAATGGGAATTAGCCTACGCTGTTTTTTTGTCCAGTATCAAAACTTAACAAATTAAAATATGGGAAAAAACATTACCGCAACAGACTTATTTTTGGCAATACTTGCCGTGCTACTCATCAGTGTCAGTTTTTATCAAACTTGGCTTGGGTTACAACAGATTTTCGGAGGAAGCTCCTTTGTAATCGCATTAGTGCTTTCACTTATCTTACTCTTTCTTTTATGGCAAATCCGACTTGCAAAAACAAGAGGAGCTTCTGCATCTTCTTTAGGTTGGATTTACTTTTTCTTTGCGGCATTTTGTTTTGTTGCCAACTTCAATGCCTTATACACGAGGTTTATGAGAACGGACATTTACACAACCGAACTTCGGGACATCAACGAAAAATTCAACAATTTGGAAACTGATGTTGAAGCAAAATTAAGTTATTCCGTTGCTGATGCTAAAACAAGGCAGGCTATCAGAAGCGAACTTAATTTGTTGAAAATTCAAATTACCGACCCGAAAAACACAGGTATCGGAACGGAAGCCAGACAAATCATCGGTAGAATTGAAAAAATGATTGGTAAAAAAGTAACACCGCTTACACCTATCAACCAAAGTCCATCGGGATATGAAGATTTGGCAAACAGAATGGAAGAACAAATCATTCAAATGGTTTACAACCTTTCCACAGAAGAAAAAAATCTGATGACAGACATCAATAATGCAGTATTGAAATGGAACAAAGACATACAAAGTTTGCTATTGCTTTCTCAAAAAGAAATTGACGATATGGCACAAGGTCAGATTGACAAATCTTTGACGGAATACAACAAATTGGGAAGCCGTTCTCATCAGATTTTGGGAGATGAGAAATTTAAGTTTGAGCCTGTTCATTCTAAAACGCAAGAAGTTGGAAAAATTGGTTACGCATTTAATCACGCCATTCAAAATTTCGGAATGTTCCAGTTTGTGGTTTTGGCAGGTTGTATTTTGTTGGACTTCGGGATTTTGTTAATTATCCTTTTGATGCCGTCTGACCCAAGAAACGGAAGCAATAATAATGGTAGTGTATTTACCAACAAACGCAGTGGCAAAACTTTAATTCCTAATAACTAATTTACTGAAATGAGTATCGAAAACGAAGATTTGAAACCATTGTCGTTTGACAATGAAGATGAGTTAAAACCGTTATCGTTTGAAACGAAAACTCAAGCAAATAATGACGGTTTTGTTCCGATTGCAAAAGCAACCAGCAACGACCTGAAAAATAAAGACAGTAATTTTGTGTTCTTTTTTGGAACGGCAGAATCCGGGAAATCCGTAATTCTTTCCTCAATGCTGTACTATTTGAGTTCGCAAGCAGGAGTATTGCGACCAAAATTAGGAACACCAAACACCAAAGAAGCACAAGTTTTGCTTTCTGATTTTTTTGAAAATATTCGACAAGGGATTTTGCCTAACAGAACCACGAGAGACCAAGTTACACGGCTTGATTTGGTTTTTGAACCCAACAATAAATCCAAGAAAGTTCCACCAATCAATCTTACTTTTTTGGAAACTTCTGGAGAAAATCACAATGAAATCAGACGAGGCGGAAGTTATCACAGCAGTATAGAATCTTTTCTAAATGCAAATATTCCACTCACTTTTATTGTGGTTACAAGTTACGAATCGGCTCATAAAGACGATACACTGATTAACGAGTTTTTGGACGAATTGGAAAAAAAAGGCAAAAATCTGAAATCTGTAAACGCAATTCTTGTTGTTTCCAAATGGGATAAATCGGGAAGAATGGACGTGGAAAATGCAGATGAATTGGATAATTTCATTCACGAAAGATTGAGCAGGACAAGCCAAAGAATTGATACTTACGGTTTGAGTAAAACCTATTATACCATTGGCAACATTCATAATAACAGCGGAGAAGAACGAATAGGATTATTGAGTTTGGCAACTGCGGAAGTATTGTCCAAATGGCTGTACAGAAGTATTGTCGGTTTTGACTTAGACTACGAAGGAACATTTTGGGAACGTATAAAATTCAGTTTTACTAATTAATGAGCAATAATTACTTCATTTCAGCTTTCGGCACTTTCGGAAATCCGAATGGATTCAGACAGTCGTATTGGTTTACAAACGACCGAAACATTGTAAACAGTATCAAAACATTTGACCTAAATACAAATGCCATAAAACTGTTTCCAAAAAGCAAAGTCTATGCAATAAGAAAAGATTATGCAAACGGAAGAAACGTAATAGCATACAGTGTTTACAGCTATGCAAAAGAGCAAAATTCGGACAGAAGCGGAACGTTTATCGGTTCGAGTATTTTGTTTATTGACCAAATATCGGAAGAAAATATAACGCTGAATTGCTTAAACGATTTTCATAATAATCTGAAAAACAAGAATATTCAGAACGATACAATTACAGTCAATCATTCCGAAAATTTATCAGTTAGCAAACCCAAAGATTTTGATAAAATCAATTTTCAATTAAGAGAAATAGACAATCTGAATTTTGTTCAAAATTCAAACAAGCAATTAGTCGTCTATTGTGAAACCAACCCGAGTAAATTACAAGCACTTTTCAAAAAATCTATTGATTTACTGAATGTTTTCGATACAATTTATTTTACTCAAAGTAAAGAGGTTGCTGAATTTGTTCATCAAAAAAACATCTTTCATTTAGTGCAGGAAAATGGTTTTGAAACCGAAATCCAAAAACTTGCAGAAGAAAGATTGCAGAAAATTCAAAATTCGTTAGATGAATTTACAAGAGAAAAACAGAAATTAGAAGAAGATAGAAAAAGGTTGATTGATGAATACAAAAAGCAGATTGAACAAAATGAAAGACAACACCAAGAAAACAGCCGAAAAATCAACGATTCTAAAAATGAAATAAGCAATATCAATCAGAAATATGAAGCCTATTCCAAAAAGATTGATGAATCTATAACTCGCTTGAAAGGTGGAGAAAATTTGGATAATGTCAGACGATTGCACAACGAAAACAAACGTATTTTTATTGACAGTATTAACAGGCAAGAAAAACCGAACTTCTTAAACTCCATTTCAAAACCAAACACAAGAACGGATTTAAAAACAGCTCCAAAACCTGTTCAATCAGGACATCTTTATGATAATGATGATGAAAAATATCACAGAAGTAGGAGAAAACAAGGAATTGATATTTTCAAAGTAGCGACTTTGGTTTTATTGCTGTTATGGATAGGCACTTTGGTTTATTTTCTGTTTTTCAGTAAACCTGAAAAAGAAACGGTTTACATCAATGAACAACAAGAAACCACAACAAAAGCAGAAAATTTATCAACGGAATCAACCTCAAATCAAGAATTGAACCCAAAACCGAACGGAGAACTAAATGAAAATGATTACAGATTGGTTGCCAAAAAAATCAATCATAACACAGCAGTAAACGAAGTGGTCGAAATAATTTTTAAAGAAAATCCAACGGATATTAAAAGCCATTACGACACACAAAAAGAAATCTACTCCAAGCAACTTATTGATAAAAACAAGGATTGCTTTGAAGATAGAAACGGTATTTTTCACTTCGTAAAAGATACTTTAAGACATATTCCGTCCTACAAAAAACAATAAATGATGAAGTATTTTAGTATTCTCTTGATTGTTGTTTTACTTTTCGGTTGCAACCACCCAGAAAGCAAAACTTACGAACGAAACCAAAAATCGAGTTACGGTTCGCAAACTATTGAGGCAGAAATTGAGCCGAGTTCGGTCTATTCGCTCAATGAAGATTTGAATAATGATGAAATTATAGAGCCAGAAATTGAGCAAACCCCTGTTTCGACTATTTACGAAGAATCTACTAACATTTTGAAAATGGAAGTACAAAACGGGGTACGTTATGTTTGGATTGAAATAAACGGTATCAAATTGAAGTTTATTTTTGACACGGGAGCAAGCAGTATTTGTATTTCTCCTGCCGAAGCATCTGTTTTGTACCGACAAGGAACGCTTACGGAAGATGACATTATTGGTACTCAATCTTTCCAAGACGCAACGGGTAGAATTTCAGAGGGAGCAAGAATAAATTTGCGAGAAGTAAAAATCGGAAATATCGTTTTGGAAAATATTGAAGCAACGGTAATAGATAATGTAAATGCTCCGTTGTTATTAGGTCAAACCGTTTTTGAGCGATTTGGAAAAATAGAAATTGACAATGAAAACAACGAGATAATTTTTAAATGATACGACTTTTTCAATTTGCTTTTTTCCTTTGTCTAATAAGTTGCAACCACCCAGAAACCAAAGAATACGAAAGGCACAAAGTTTTTCAAAGTTCATTTCAAGAAACTCAAACCGCAGAACAAAAAACAGCTTACAAAGTAATCGGAATAAAAGACGGGGATACGTTTGTATTACTGATTGACGGAAAAGAACAAACCGTAAGATTTGCACACATTGACTGTCCCGAAAAGAAACAACCATTTGGAAACAGAGCCAAACAATTTGTTTCGGATTTGAGTTTCGGAACTTACGTAACACTTATTCACAACAACAAATACGACAGAAATAAGCGATTGATTGCAGAAGTGATTTTAGAAGACGGCAGAAATTTGAATAAAGAACTTGTAAAAAACGGATTGGCTTGGCATTTCAAAAAATATTCTGATAGCGAAGAATACGCACAATTAGAAAACGAAGCAAGAGCCAATAAAACAGGCATTTGGAGCGAACCAAACCCAATTGCTCCTTGGTATTGGAGAAAACCGAAAAAGTAAACCTCTATCCTATCCATACTTAAAGCAATATTTTTTACCTTTGTACTCTATGCCCGAGAATCAAAACATAGAATACAAACGACTTTGGAAAGATGAATATATCCAATGGATTTGCGGTTTTGCAAATGCCAACGGAGGCACTATTTTTATCGGTAAAGACGATGACGGAAGTGTTGTTGGTTTAGCTAACGCTAAAAAGTTATTAGAAGATATTCCAAACAAAGTGCGAGATGTTTTGGGCATTATGGTTGATGTGAATTTGCACACGACAAAACAAGGCGATTATTTGGAAATCGTTGTCGAACCGTACCCAAACGCCATAAGCTACAAAGGACAATACCATTATCGAAGTGGGAGCACCAAACAAGAATTGAAAGGCAATTCACTCAACGAATTTCTATTGAAGAAATCGGGTAAAACTTGGGACGATGTAATTGAACCACGAGCAAGTTTTGATGATATTGACGAGAATACATTCAACGGTTTTTTACGAATGTCGAACGAAAAAGGACGAATGCCCGAAACTGACGGTTTGACAATCGAACAAGCATTTGATAAATTATTGCTTACCGAAAACGGACAACTAAAACGGGCTTCGATTATTTTGTTTGGAAAAAATCCTGCAAGATTTTACCCGAATACATTTGTAAAAGTTGGTTATTTCAAAGGAAACGATATTTTATTTCACGATGTTGTTGAGGGAAATTTGATAACACTTTTGCGAGAAGTTTCCAATTTGCTAAACTTCAAATATTTCACAAAGAAAATCCATTTTGAAGGTTTGTATCGTATAGAAACAGGCGAATATCCTGCACCTGCCATTCGTGAAATGTTGTTGAACGCTTTGATACACCGCAATTATATGGGTGCGATGACACAAATCCGTATGTATGACGACAGCATCAATATTTGGAATGACGGAAATTTGCCAGCAGGTATAAATGCTGAAACGCTGAAAAAACCACACCGTTCAAATCCCCGAAATCCTTTAATTGCCGATGTTTGTTTTAAAGGCGGACTGATTGACAGTTGGGGAAGCGGAACAATTCGCATAATTGAAACTTGTAAACAAGCCAATTTACCCGAACCTGAACTTGTTGAACAAGAGGGCGGATTTTCAGTCACACTTTTCAAAAACAACTTGACAACTGAACAACTTTCCAAACTTGGCTTAAATGACAGACAATTAAAAGCCGTTGAGTATGTGAAAGAAAAGGGGAAAATCACGAATAAAGAATATCAAACGTTGAATACAATTAGTGAACGAACGGCATCAAGAGAACTTTCCGATTTGGTTGAAAAACAAGTTTTAAAAAGTTCGGAAGCAAAAGGTGCAGGTTCTTACTTTTATTTGACAGGAACAATAACGCCATAATAACGCCAATAACGCCAAAAATGAAGCCATAATAACGCCAACGCTATTTACAAGCACATTGTCAAAGTCGCACAAAGCCAAACTTTGCCAAAGAGCTTGCAAAGCCAACGCAAGACAAAATTGGTTCAACGCTTCAAAAAAATAAAAAACAACAAGCGAACAGAACAACACCAGCACCCAACAAGGGTTTTGTGAAATGGCGGGGAAACGGCTTCGATTGAAACTTTTGTACTATCTTTGAAGTCGGAGCTTCGATAGAAAGTTAGTGCAAATAATCCGCCACTTCACAAAGCCCCGAACCGTTGGCAGCCATTTTACAGCGACACAGCAAACAATGACAATTAGACAAGCAACGACAAACGACATTAACGAGTTAGCGAAACTTTTTGCTGATTACAGAGTTTTTTATGGGCAAGATTTTGACCTTGACAAATCCATCATTTTTTTGACACAGCGACTTGACAAAAAAGACAGCGTAATTTTCATTGCACTTGAAGCAGAATTTTTTTTAGGTTTTGCACAACTGTATCCGTCATTTACTTCAGTCGGAGTTCAGGAAATTTGGATTTTAAACGACTTATATGTTGGCGAGCAATCCAGACAAAAAGGTGTTGCTCAAACGTTGATTAAACACGTTCTTCAATTCAGCAAAGACACAAACCGAAGAAAAGTAATTTTATCTACTGCATACAGCAACGACAAAGCACAACAACTTTACGAAAAATTAGGCTTCACAAAAACGGAATTTTACAACTACGAAAAACTTACCTTATGACAATGAAACAGCGCATAAGCATAAAACAACTTGAACCGAAAGCATACGAAGTATTGTATGCAATGGAAAAATATTTAGCAGAAATAGATTTGAGTTTACAACTTCGTGAACTCATAAAAATTAGAGTTTCGCAAATCAACAAATGTGCTTTTTGTCTTGAAATGCATACGAAAGACGCAAGAAAAGCAGGCGAAACCGAACAAAGAATTTACGCTTTATCAGCGTGGGAAGAAAGTCCGCTTTTTACAGACGAAGAACGAGCCGTGTTTGCTCTGACAGAGGAAGTAACAAAAATAGCAGAACACGGAGTACAAGACACAACCTTTCAAAATATTCAGACCTATTTTTCTGACAAGCAAATTGCTCAAATCATAATAGCAATAAACCAAATGAACTTTTGGAACAGAATTGCTATTTCGACAAAAATGTTTCACCCCGTATGACACAAAACGGCTGCCAACAATCGGTTTTGCAATAGCGGGGCTGAAGTGCAAAATTCAACAGTTGTACTTCTATTAAACTTTTGTACATTAGCCGAACGGAAGTGCTTCGATTGCCCCGCCATCGCAAAGCCGTTGCCCGTTCTGCGAAATTTTTGGCAAAATTTCGGGATTATTTTTCGTGTTAGAGTTTGGGGTTATTTTCCGGAAACAAGTTAGGTTTAACTTGTTTTGGCTTTTGCGAAAGGGATTTCGCTGAAAGTGAGTACTTTCAAAGCAAATTGCTTAAAAAAGCCACAGCGAAGTTAGTCAAAAAAAATGACAAAAGCAAATTTGACTAACCGTTCGGAAAATTAAATAAGGGACACGACTTTTTCCAAGACTATATAAATCGGTTGATTTATACAATCTTTTCAAAAGAAATAAACACCGAAATTTCTGAAAACTTTTCTCGTTTGAATGACAAAAAAGACTAATTTTATTGCGTCATTAAAACGACGCAGAACAAAAATAAAATAAACAAAAACTCCCCGAGATATTCGGGGAGTTTTTATTTATACATTTATGCTATTGTCTGTTACCTCGTAAACAGCATTTCTCTGTACTTTGTCATTGGCCAGAGTTCGTCGTCCACCGTCATTTCCAAAGCATCGGAAGATTCTCTGATTGGCTCAAACATCGGGATTACTGTTTTGCAGTAGGTTTCTGCCTGTTTCTGGCTTCCGCTGGTGTTTTTAGCTTTTTCTTTGGCTTCCAGAAGCTCATCAACCCCCACTTTGATTTTGGAGACGTGCCCGGAAATCTGAGCAATAAGACTCAGTTGTTCTTTTGCCAGAACTTTATATTCTTTTTCAGGGAAAATTTCTTTTAATCCTTTTACGTTTTCAATTAGTCTGTTCTGATAATTCAGCGCTGCCGGAATAATGTGGTTTCTCGCTATATCCGCCAAAACTCTCGCTTCAATATCAATTACTGTTGAATATTTTTCGAGCTTTATTTCGTTTCTTGCTTCAAATTCACGGTGAGAGAAAATTCCCAATTCTTCATAAAGTTTCACAAACTTTTTGTCCATTTCCTGTTTAAGTGCTTCCGGAGTGGTTTTCAGATTGCTGAGTCCTCTTTTTTTCGCTTCTTTTGCCCAGTCTTCGGAATATCCGTCCCCTTCAAACATGATGTTTTTGGACTGCTTGATGTATTCCCTCAACACATTGAAAATCGCTTCGTCTTTTTTCAACCCTTTTTCGATTAAGGTATCTACTTCTACTTTGAAAATTTTCAGTTGCTGCGCCATAATAGCATTCATCACCGTCATCGGTTCAGCACAGTTGGCAGAAGAACCTACGGCGCGGATTTCAAATTTATTTCCTGTGAAAGCGAAAGGAGAAGTTCTGTTTCTGTCGGTATTATCCAAAAGAATTTCGGGGATTTTTCCTACCACATTCAGTTTCAGCTCTGTTTTTTCTTCAGGAGATAATTTTCCGTCGGTTACTTTTTCCAATTCCGTAAGAACACTGAACAGCTGGCTTCCTATAAATGCGGAAATAATCGCAGGTGGCGCTTCATTCGCTCCCAATCTGTGGTCGTTACTTGCAGAAGCGATAGACGCTCTCAGCAAATCGGCATAATCGTGAACGGCTTTCAACGTATTGACAAAAAATGTCAGAAACTGAAGATTTTTCTTCGGATTTTTTCCGGGACTCAAAAGGTTTTCTCCTGTATCGGTGCTTAGGGACCAGTTGTTGTGCTTTCCGCTTCCGTTCACGCCTGCAAAAGGCTTTTCGTGAAGAAGAATATGGAAATGGTGTTTGTGAGCTACTCTCGCCATTACATCCATTAACAATGAATTATGGTCAACCGCAACATTCGCTTCCTCAAACATCGGAGCAAGCTCAAACTGATTCGGCGCAACTTCATTATGGCGCGTTGTTACTGGGATTCCCAATTTCATGCTTTCTATTTCCAGCTCTTTCATGAAATTCATCACCCTTGTCGGAATAGAACCGAAATAATGGTCATCCAGCTGCTGTCCTTTCGCGGGAGAATGTCCCAACAGCGTTTTTCCGGTAATCACCAAATCCGGCCTGGACTGATACAAAGCCGTATCAATCAGGAAATATTCCTGTTCCCAGCCTAAAGTTGCCGTTACCTTGTTTACGTTTTTATCAAAATAAGATTTCATTACGTCTGTGGCGGACTCATCAACAGCGTTCAACGCTCTGAGAAGCGGAGTTTTGTAATCCAAAGTTTCGCCCGTGTAAGAAATAAAAATTGACGGAATACAAAGCGTAGTTCCCATGATAAACGCAGGAGAAGTCGGGTCCCAAGCGGTATATCCTCTTGCTTCAAAAGTATTTCTGATTCCGCCGTTCGGGAAAGAGGATGCATCCGGCTCCTGCTGAATCAGCATTCCACCACTAAATCTTTCTATAGCTCTTCCGCCCTCAATCGGGGTGAAAAAGGAATCGTGCTTCTCCGCGGTAGAACCCGTAAGAGGTTGAAACCAGTGCGTATAATGCGTTACTCCTTTCGATATTGCCCAATCTTTCATTGCCACCGCAACCTGGTCTGCAATATGTCTCTGGATTTTCGTGCCTTTTTTAACAGCATCCTGAATCGAGCTGAATGCTTCTTTGGTAAGATAGCTTCTCATGGTTTCTTCAGAAAATACATTCTGACAGTAGAGTTCTGAAAGTTTTGCGGGAACTTCCACGGAATTATCTTTTCTGTAATTCTTAAAAGGAAGCTCTGAAAGCGCTTTAAATCTTAATGTGGACATAAAATGATGTTTTTTTACGGGGCAAATTTACAAAAAATATAAAAACAAAATAAAATACCCCTGATTTTTTATAGGGATAGTGTAAAATTTTGGTTCTTCGACAAAAACTGTGGATTTTAAAATTAACATTTATCTATAATTCTAAATTCCTGTTCTTTTGTCTTGAAACAAAAGAACCAAAAGTTCAAGACTTGGAAACTCGTCTAAAATTTTAAACAATTTTCTAAAATTTCCAAAACTCGGGCGGAAACCTAAATTAGTCTCATAATGAAATTTTGTCC
>JASGDB010000042.1:0-20055 GCA_049841315.1 Bergeyella sp.
GTTTAAAATAAAACAATTGATTTTTAGCCATTTACACTAAGCATATGTATGTTTTTAATGCGTATGACCTGTGAGCATCCAACAAAGTCAAGGAAGTAGAAATTGTGTTTTTTGGGGATTGTTTAGTTGGAATTTACTTCCAATAGCTCCACTTCACACCATCATAAACCGCCAGCATATCCGCTTCGGTGTCATAAACGATTGTTCCGGCTATTGCACCTTTCATTGTGAGATGTGGATTGGCAACCAACGGAAGCACGAGAGCTTTCACTGTGGATTCCAAAACCAAAGCTCCCGGTTTGGTGGTGGTGCTTGCTCCGATAATCACTCCTGCCCCACTTGCCGAAATAACATCTGTTCCGGTATTGGTAAATGAATGTTCTGCACCAACAGATGACGGTGTGGTAGTGGTATCGGCGGTAAGGTTTGTCCAGCCTCCTGCACTGCTGTTGTTTTTTCCTTCCCAAACTTCCAGGGCTTTGTCGGTGGAATTAAAAACAAATGTTCCGCCTGCTGCATTAGGTGCGGAAGCAACCTGAGGAACGATAATTCCTTTCGCTTCACTACCAAATTCCAAAAGAACGCTCGAATTGGTAATACTGGTTTTCCCTATCGCTACCTGAGCAAATATTGTGCTTCCGGAAAGAACCATCAGCATTATTATTGTGGTATTAAATATCTTTTTTATCATTTTTAATTAGTGTTTTTTATTGAATTTACTCATTACAGCTCTTCTTGATACAGTTCCAGCCGTATCTGGAGGCATCTATTTTCGGAACGTCTGTTCCTGTTTTCGTTCCTCTGTAAATCTGGACACAGCCCAAATCCGTATTGTAAATCATCATTCCTTTTACGGGAGTAAGCAGGTTTCTCTGTGCTGTGGTCATGTGGGTAATGACAAAGCCTTTGTTTTCGCTGTCCATTACGATATATCCGTCCGGCACATTTTCCGGCCATTTTACTGTGCCGGTGCTGTTGGTAATGCTTCCTTTGGTGAGGATTCCCACTTTGGTATAGCCGTCCGGTGTTCCCGCTGCTCCCGTTTTTGTACACGCACAATTTTTTACGGTAAGTGTTATCTGATAAGTGGCAGTTTCTGAAGTCCCTGTATTTACGGTAGTAAGCGTGTATGTGCCGCTGTCGCTTGCAGAAATATTGGTTAATGACAAAGAAATAGTTTCCGCCGAGGCTGTTCCCGAAACAGTGCTGTTATCCGGCAAAGTCCATTGATAAGTATAATTTCCTGCATAAACCGGAACACTCAGTGTAATATCTTCGTTCAGACACTCTTCATACGCATTTGGGTACACCAGAATGGTTACAATCGCCATAGCACAGCTTGTGCCTTTACAAATTTCATACGTGAAAGTATCCGTACCCGTGAATCCCGATGCAGGTGTATAAGTAATGGTTCCGTCGGCATTTTTCACAACCGTTCCGCCATTGGTGGTAGTTGCAGGAACGGTAAACGAGGTTAAATCACTTTGATTGTCCGGATTGTCATTCGCTAAAATATCCAGCGTAACAGGAGTATTTATCGGGGTAATTCCCTTATCTCCGTTAGCAATAGTTAAAGTAATGAAATTGGTATTGAATGCGATAAAAGCTACATCGCTGGTGCCTTTGAGATGATATTTCAAGACGTGAGCACTGGTATAATTTGCAGAAGTCAGTCCGAAATCCGAAGCCTCAAACCCCAGAATTCTGATTTCTCTGCTGGAATTTACCCAAGTACTCCCGGTTACATAACCGGTGGACGGCACATAAAAATCGGCAAACCATTTTCCTAAATGAGGAACGCTGCTGAAATTAATACTTATTTTACTCCCTACCTGGTTGCCGTTGCCGTCCTCAAACCATATTTGGTCCAAAGTACTGCTCGGCTGAGCCGTTTGGGTTACAAGAATATCCGGAATACCGTCTCCGATAACGGAAGAAGACAATACCCCTCCGAAATTGAACGTTAAAGGAGTCGTTGCAGGAATATTGGTAATTGCCGAACCCAAATCCAGCCCCTGCAAACCATGAGTAAGCACTGCCCCGACTCCCTGCGGAGCAGAAAAAGGAGAAGGAATCACGTTGGTATTATACGGCCCGGTAATTCCGCCGGAAACGCCGTCCCAATATTCTCCCAGCTGCAAATAAACACTCGTGCCGCTCGGAACAAAATTACTTACCGGAAGGGCTTGAAATTTTTCAGAATTAAACACTACTCCGTTTGAGGTGAGTTTGGCATCGTCGATTCCTGTGGAAAACGTTGTTCCTTTCCATGTAAAAGCCAGAAGGTGGTGCTGATTTCTGGGGCGGTCTGCATCCGCGGTGTAAGTCTGCGAGTTCCAAAGCCCACCTGTGCCCGGTGCGTCGTAATGCTTTGTAACCGCATTATAATCGGTGTAAATCTTGGTAACTTGATTTTGGGCGTTGATAGTCAGAAATCCTGCAAAAATCAGGAGAGCGACAACCCACCTGGTAAAGGGACGATAAATATATTTTTTCATTGTGTTGTGTTTTAAGCCGATTTTACTTTATGTATCGCGGTTTTATATTAAAACCACATAGTTTGATATACTTATTGTAAAACAGCCTGCAAATATATATATATATATATATATAATAATCAATAAATTAAGTTAAATTTTTTTTAAATTTCTAAAATAGCAGATGTCTAAGCTATTTCTGATAATTCATCCCGGCTCTTTGAAAATTTGAGATTCGTAATTCCCTTTTCCTTATTGCCATAAAAATGTATTTTCTTGATGATTTTTCGGCTATATTTTCCTTTCAGCCATAAAAAACAACCGTTCGGCAGAATTTTTTTTTATTTAAAAAGCAGTATATTTAATTTTGAATCAGAAAATTTAGAAAATGAATTTTGGAAAAAACATAAAAACACTCAAAACTTTGTTGTGGATCAGTTTCATAAGCAGTATTCTGTTTTTTGTATTTACAACATCAGAGAAAACATTTAAAATGTATCTTTTCACTTTGGGGATTTCGCTGTTATACACGTTCGGATATTCCGTTCCGAATGGTGTACTGAACCATTTTCTGGACAAAAGATATTCGTGGATTAACGACACCAAAAAGCGGACAATCTGGGCAATCGTTTTGGTGGTTTCGCTGAATGTATTTCTGACTTACGCTTTAAATTTCATCAATTTCGTACTGATTCAGGGGCTCGATTCTCAAAAGTTTCTGAGTGGCGAAATGAATTTTGTGAATTGGTTTTTCATCAATTTTGCCCTTCTGATTTCCACCTTTCTTCACGCAAGAGGATTTATGCAGGCAATGAAGCAGAGTGCGAAAAAGGAAGTGGTAGAACAAAAACTCATCGCAAAATCTGCCAATGCACAGTTTGAGAGCCTGAAAAATCAGTTAGACCCGCATTTTCTGTTTAATTCTTTGAATGTTCTCACGGCTTTGATTGACGAAAATCCGCATCAGGCGCAGAAATTCACGAATAATATGTCTAAAATCTATCGCTATGTTCTCGACCAAAAGGACAAAGAATTAGTAACGGTGGAAGAAGAAATCGAATTTGCAAAAACCTATTGCGGGCTTTTGAAAACGAGATTTGAAGACAGCGTGAGTTTTGATTTTAATGTAGAAGAACCTGTAAAACAGCAGTTTGTGGTTCCACTTTCTTTACAGTTGCTTTTGGAAAACGCGATTAAACACAATCACGCCACTTCCAAAAAGCCGCTCTGCATCAGCATACATTCCGAAAACGGTTTTCTGTGCATTGAAAACAATCTTCAGGCAAGGGAAATCATCAGGGAACGCGACGGAATCGGGCTTTCCAATATCGTACAGCGTTATTCCATTTTAACGGATAAAAATGTTTTTATCGAAAAATCAGAGGAATTTTTCAAAGTGAAAATTCCTGTTTTAACACAAAAATCTACCGCAATGAATACACAAAATTTAACTTCAAACGAAATGATTGCTTACGAAAAAGCATCAAAAAGAGTGAAAGAACTGAAAGGATTCTACTCAAACCTGATTTCTTTCTGTATTTTTATGCCGTTTCTTTTCTTTCTCAACTGGAAAATTTCTCCCGGATATTGGTGGGCATTCTGGGCGTTGTTTGGCTGGGGTATCGGGGTTATTGTACAAGGCGTGCAAGTGCTTGGCATCGGCAGAGAATGGGAAGAAAAACAAATCCGAAAAATTTTGGAAAAAGAAAACTATTCGCAAAAATGGAAATAATCAACACTATGGAAAACAAAGAATTAGCTTATGCAAAAGCAAAAAAACGAGTGCAAAAGATAAAGGGGCTTTACTCTCATCTTGCAGTTTATATTATGGTCAATATTTTTCTCTTTATCATTAATTATCCGGAGCTTGAAAAGAGAGATGCTTTCTCTTCTTTTAGCTGGGAACTATGGGCAACGCCTGTTTTTTGGGGAATCGGATTGCTGGTTCACGCTGCAACAGTTTTCCTGCCGGGATTTTTTCTGGGAAAAGATTGGGAAGAACTCAAGATTAGAGAATTAATGGAAAAAGAAAAACACAATTTTTAGCATGAATTTGTTTGAGGGTTTGATGTTGTTTTATTTTCAGACCCTCAAACCAACTCAAACCATTTCAAACTATTTCAAACCAATTCAAACCAATTCAAACCAACTCAAACCACCCAAAAATGATAAAAACCATCATCATCGAAGACGAAAAACCGGCAGTCCGCAGATTGGAAAAACTATTGGGTTTATTCCCGGATTTGGAATTGGCTGCGAGCCTCAATTCTGTGGAAGAAGCGGTCGGTTGGTTTCAGAATAATCAGCATCCGCAACTGATTTTTTCCGACATTGTTTTGGGCGACGGACTGTCGTTTGATATTTTTGATAAAATCTCGACCAAAGCGTTTATTATTTACACGACCGCTTTTGACCAATATACGCTGAAAGCATTCAAACTCAATTCAATCGATTATCTTCTCAAACCGATTGAGGAAGAAGAACTGGCAAAAGCCATCGCAAAATTCAAATCGTTTCTGCCGGAAGAAGGCGCTGTTAATTCGCAGGAAATCAAGCAAATCGTACGAAATGAAAAAACAACGCTTTCCAGAATTTTGGTAAAAATCGGTTACAATCTGAAAATCGTTTCCGTCAATGAAATTTCTTGTTTTTTCAGCGAAAACAAAATCGTTTATCTGCAAACCAAAGAGCGGACTTTTCCCACGGATTTCACTTTGGAAGAATTGGAAAATGTTTTGGAAGAATCCAAATTTTTCCGTGTGAACCGGCAGTTTATCATCAATCTCGATTTTATTAAAAACATTCATACTTCGCCGTATTATAAAGTGGAAATGCAGTTTCAGCCGGAAGAAGAAATCACGGTAAGCCGTGAAAGAGTGAAGGATTTTAAGGATTGGCTGACAAGTTAATTTTGTATCCTTAATAAGAAAAGCCACTCAAATTGAGCGGCTTAATATTTTTAATTCAATTCTATTATGACAGAAGAATTATTTTTTTATGGCTTTTACAGATTTTACAGAGCCGTCTTCCATTGCCAGGTTGATGATATACAATCCCGATTTCAAGTCGGAAAGATTAAGTTCTGTGGCAGGCGTAAGGATTTTTACCTGTCTGCCGCTCATATCGTTTATTGAAACGGATTTTACATCTTTCACATCAGAGATTTTAAGGATGTCTGTAAATGGATTAGGATAAACAGAAATATCTGCTTTTTTGATGTTTGATACCGCTAACGTGCTTTCTGTCGTAAATGTTGTTTCCGAACCTGCAATATTATAGCAAACGTTGTATGCTTCTACTTTGGCATAGTAAGTTGTGCCTTCTGCAAGTCCGCTCACGTCATAAGATGTAACATTGCCTACATCTGTTCCGTTCAATACGTCTGTTCCGCCGGAAGTGGTTCCCAGGTATAATTTGTATCCTGTTGCGCCCGAAACGGCAGTCCAGGTAAATGTAGGACTTGTAGAAACGCCTGTTGCGTCGTCGGCAGGAGACGAAAGTGCAGTTCCGCTGCTTATGACAGCCGTTGGTGTATATTCGTCTGCTCCTATATCCGGTGTGCTGGTATTTCTCGTATCGCCGTCTATATCTGTGGCTACATCTGAAATATATGTACCCTTGCCGTCAAGGTCTGTGCTGCAAGGAGAAATATGCAAATCCGAAGTGCTTACAAAAGAAGGGTTTACGTTTATTGAGTGGACACCTGCATTTCTTACTGCGGCATTCTGATAAGTGGCAAAATCACTATATGTAGTATATTCTGAAGCAGAACTTCTATCATACGCAAGATAATTTCGTGTTCCGCCACTGTTGTACAAAAGGTTATAATCTGAAACTACCGTAGTAGCATAAGTTTTTCTGTTTCTGATAGTTGCATTTATAGAAGAACCTGTTCCTGTTCTTGTATTGACAAAGATATTGTTCTTAAGAGTTACTAAACTGGTGCTCGTTTCCGTTTCTCCATTATAGCAATAACTGCTGTCTTCACCTCCTGTTCCCGACAGCACAATTGTATTATTGTATATCAATATATTAACAAGAGGTGTTGCAGCGGTTTCATCTCTGATTCCGGCGATTGAAATATTACTACTTGACCCTCCTTCCAGTCCCCAAATCATATTATTGGCAATAACCGCGGTATTACCTGATACGTTCTGAATACCTACTATTCTGATACCGGTTACCTGGGCTAAAACGTGAGTACTCGTGTTTTTAAGATTATAAATCTTGTTGCCGATATAACTGGGTAATTGGACTTGCAAGGCTACGCCGCTTGGTCTTATACCGGTAAGTTCGGTATCATTGTTTATGGTAGCAGTCATATATATATTGTTATATTCTGCTCTCGTACCCTTTGTATAACTATATTCTCTTATTCCTGTTGTATCAAAATCAAATATGTTGTTATAAGAAATAATATTATCAGTATTAAGTTTATTACTGGCTCCGGCACTAAAAATTGCATTAGACGGTCGTGATGCTGTACTGTTTGTAATGTCGTTATTTGTAATCAGGTTTTCATTGTTTCCTCCTCCATTACTAAACCAGATAACTCCCGTATTGTTTGCTCCTTGACCATTTCCTTTTATGATACAGTTTTTAACTGTATTGTTGGATGCGCCGTTTACAAATTTTATAGCACAACCGGTGTTTCCGGTGTTATCACTGTAGATAATAAGGTCTTTTGTAGTACCGCCTACAGTTGCAGATCCGTCTATGGTTACATTATCTGCTCCGTTCAGATTGATAATCCCATCGCCATTAGTTCCGGAAATTGTTGCCGTAGTATTTGGCTTTATAAAAACCGATGTATAACTTGCGCTACCACTACCGCTTGCATTTAACGCTGCTGATGCGGTTTCCGTTGTACTTGCAGTAATGGTAATGTTAATCGCTCCCTGATGCGTTCCGTCATTAATTTTATCGAACGCGCCTTTCAGCGTTGTATAAGTCGCTGATGCTGTTCCTCCTGTTGCCACAACATCTACCTGTGCGTAAGCAACAAAGCCGAAAGCCAAAAAGACTCCTGTAAGTAAAAATTTCTTCATCTTATTTAAAATTTAAGGTTTAATTTATCGTTTATATTATAACTAAGCCGCTAAAATTAAGCGGCTTAGCTGTTTTAATTATTTTTTGATGGCTTTTACAGATGTTACAGAACCGTCTTCCATATTCAGGTTGATGATATATATTCCCGATTTCAGATAAGAAAGGTTAATCTCAGCAGCAGGTGCAAGCGTTTTTACCAATCTTCCGTTCATATCATTCACGGATATTGATTTTACGCCTTTTACATCAGAAAGTTTAACAATATGTGTGAATGGATTAGGATAAACAGAGATGTTTGCTTTTTTAACATCGGAGACGGATAATGCGCCGAAATTCAATGTATAATCTTCTGCCTGTCCATAGCTCATTGCGCTGCACGCAGTTGCTAACTGCGTTACCATATTGACGGTGCTGGTGTTCGTTGAATTATACTTAACTCTCATTGTTTTAAGTCCTGCCGCTACATTTGCAGGTACAGCAAGATTTGCCGTTAATTCCGCAGTAGCGTCAGAAGATGCAGAACCGTTTACATATATCTTGGTTGCAGGTGTGTTAAAATAAGCCTCGCCGTCTTCATCAAAATCTCCGTCATTATTCCAATCGATGAATACCGACATTCCCCAAACATCCGAACCTGTGGTTTTACCTTTTACGGTGATTGGCATACTTGTCGTGCCTTCCGGAACAGAAATGACAATATTCCTGAAATCTTCATAAGGTGTTACTGCTCCGATTGTTGAGTCGGAAGGGTTCGTAGTCCCCAAAAGTGAAACTTCATAGATAGGATATATGTCAGAAGGTGTACTGCTCGTCAATGGATTACAAATATTCGCCTGACTATTGGTAGAGAATGTAATTTCCTGACAACCAACAGCATCTCCACCACTATTTGTAGGCACTACTTTTGCAAAATAAGTGGTGTTGGGATTAAGGTAAACATCGGCATAACCCTGAATTGCAGTAACAGTTTCGTTATAGACATCTGTTCCACCGGAAGTTGTTCCCACGGTTACCTTGTATCCTGATGCTCCTGTTACGGCGTTCCAGGTAAACCTTTGAGTGGCTGCATAGATAACGCTTCCTGCGGTGGGAAAAGTGATGTCTGTGCAAGACGGCAATATAACAGAATCCTGAACCAAATTAATATTATCCACAAACAGCTGAAGCGTATAACCGGATGCGTGCACAACTTTTGTTGCCACTATCCTGAAATAAAAATTTGCTCCATTTGCTACAGCTCCGGCTGGGATTGTTGCGGAAACACTCGTACAGGCATTTGCATTTGCCGATACGTCGGTGTCTGTCCGCAAATCTGTCCAAGATGTGCCATCTGTCGAATAGGACGACACAAAACTGTATGTTCCGGAATTATTGAATCTTTTTAAAGTGTAAGAAACAGCAATCGCTTGACCGTTGGACACTATGGGAGAATTATACGTCAATGTCCAGCTGACACCGGAAACGCCATTCATTTGCCCTCCGAATGTATAAGTTCCGTTGCCTGTGCAAACGGCTGATGTCCCTGTCCAACGCCCGATATTATTACCGGTAGCTGTGTAGGAGGAAGCCCAGTTAGCAGGAAGATAGGTAAAATCAGAGCCGCCGTCTTCAAACCCTTCCGTTACGCTAATCTGTGCATTGATACCAATGCCGAGTGCTACAAAACACGATAGTAAAAATTTTTTCATTTTTTCTTATTTTAAATTTGATTAGTAAATTAAAAGTAACATTTTTTATTTAAGGTTTTATTCCTTAATTACTTTTACAGACTTAATGCTGCCGTCTTCCATATTCAGGTTGATGATATACATTCCAGATTTTAAATTGGATAAATTCAGTTCTGCTGCCGGTAATAATGTTCTTACCAGCCTTCCGTTCATATCATTCACGGATATGGATTTCACCCCTTTTATATTGGAAATTTTAACAATTTCCGTAAATGGATTAGGGTAAACAGAAATGTTAGCTTTGGTAACATCTGACACAGCCAGATTTTCCTGAACGTCTACGGTATAATCTTCTACCTGACCATTCGTCATCGCAGAACAAGAGGTTGCCAATTCCGCCGCTATAACCGTAAAATAATCCCAGTTGTAATTATATTTTATTCTCATCCTTGTCTTTCCGAGCAATGCATCATCCGGAATCTGAATATTTCCGTTAAGCGTAACTTTGGTTGGGGTATAACCTGTAATTAACGTAGAATCGGTATTGAAATAACCTTCTCCGGCATCATCAAAATCACCATCTCGATTCCAGTCTATAAAAACGGTCATCGCAAACACATTTCCTGTTGAGGTATTATCTCCTATTACTGTAATCGGAGAAGATGTTCCGCGCCTCAAAATCCATTTCGCATTGCCGTTATCGGTAAAATCCTCATACCTCGTTCCGTTTGCACCACCGATAGGAGATGTATAGGTTACGCCATTATCGCCGTTCAGATTCACGCTGGTAATGGCAAAGACATCTCCGGTAGAATCAGGGATACAGTATGATGTTGTAAACTTGATTTCATTATTACAATTTTCCGCATCTCCAAGGTCATTGAACGGAACAACCCTTACATAATAAGTTGTAAATGGCGCAAGATTGACAGAATAAAAAAGCCCCTCAACCACTTTATTATTTTCTATTTCCGTGCCGCCGGAGGTCGTTCCGATAGATACTTTATAACCTGTTGTTCCGGAAGCGGCATTCCAAACAATTTTTGTATTGGAAGGAACGGTTGAGCTGTTTACAGGAAATGTAATTGTATTACAATTTGGCAGAGTTGCAGGCGTAGATTGTATATTGATGGTAAAATCTTCGGTTTGTCCTCCGACAGTAGTGCCGCAAGGTGTAGGAATTGTCCCGAGAATATTGGAACGAACCCTCATTCTTGTAGTTCCGACCAACGATGTATCGGGTATTGTGATATTTCCGGTAGAAACAGCACCGTCCGTCAAGATAACCCTTTCGTCATCGGAGAAAATACCGTCCCAATTATAGTCTATCCATACCGCAACCACATTATTATTACTTGCCGAATAAGAAGAATTGGTTACTTCAATAGGATAAGTTTTTCCTTGGATTACATTAACGGTTACGGAAGTATAATCTTTATATGCACTATTGTTTCCGACGGAAGAATGATTCATATCCGCCATTTTGACATTCGAGATGTTTCCATACAGATAATTGTATTGAGAAACAGTTGGCGTGCAATATACCATTGTGTTGTTGGTGGAAAAACTTGTTTCCGTGCAGCCGACCGCATCGCCGACCGCATTGGTAGGCACAACTTTTACAAAATAGGTTTTATTTTTCAGCAAATTAACACTCACGGAAGTAACATCCACCGTTTCGTTGTATACATCATTACCTCCGGAAGTTGTGCCAACAGTTACTTTATATGCCGACGCATCTGCTACAACAGACCAGGAAAGCGTTGTTGCTCCGGCATTGATTACAGCGCCGCTCACCGGCGATGTAACGGTAGTGCATCCGGGTAAAACTGCCGGATATGCATCATTCACGATATCATCAAAATACAAATACCATTTATCTTCACTTGTTGCGTGAAACCCGATATAAACCGTCTGACCGATATAAGGTCTTAAATCCAAAACATATCTTGTCCACTCTCCGGGAGATTCGCTGCTTGCTTTCAGAGTAGTGGTAAACTGTGCTGCATCTTCATTAGTTGTCGTTGATAATCTAACATCATACATCTCCAAATATTCTGGGTCTAAACTTTTCGTCCAGTAAGTTACTCTGTCATTCACGCCGGCTTGCACCGTAATCGCCGGTGTTACCAAATAATCATCGTGCGCCGCAAAACTATTGTATTTTATCTGTACAATATTCGGGGAAGAGTGTGCGCCGCTTGATGCGCTTGCGACAAGAAAGCCGTTAGCATCGCCGCCGTTAATAATCATCCAGCCTGTCGGCATTGATGTACCGGCATCAAAATTCTGTGTAAACTGTGCATTTGCACCAATAGCGATTATCAAAAAACACGACAGTAAAAATTTTTTCATAAGTCAAAGTAATTAAGCAATATTTTAGACTTTCGATAGAAAAATCTTCTCGTTGCCTGTAATAAACGGCGGTAAAGTTACCGGCATATTCCGGAATACCCAACTAATTAACTTGCCCTTTTCTTGAAAAAGGGAATTATCAACAATAAAGAAACCTCCCTTTTTCGTGAAAAAGGAAATGACAAATCAACATAAAATATTAATAATAAGAAAGTTATTTACAATATGGTTACCTTTGAAAATAGAAGTCGAATCCCGTCAAATTTATGATTACCTAAAAGAATCCACACAGGTATTGTCTAAATTACTACCTTTGTTTACTATAAACCCATTTTAATCTGCTCATTGAACCGAGATATGAAGTTTAAATTTCTCATTTTTCTCTTATTTTTCTGTTCAGCTTTTGATGCCCAAAATCGTGATGATTTTAATAAGATTTATACCGAAACTTATTTAAAAGTCTCTCATACCGATATGAAAAAAGCATTGAGAGTTGCGGATTCTCTCTA
This sequence comes from Bergeyella sp., assembly GCA_049841315.1. Lineage (GTDB taxonomy): Bacteria > Bacteroidota > Bacteroidia > Flavobacteriales > Weeksellaceae > JASGDB01. Next base: position 12,058 of record JASGDB010000042.1, read on the forward strand.
TGCGGCATCTTCTGAACCTTATTTCAAAATTAAAAGCCTGATGCTTTCCGCAACATTGCTCCAAGAAACCGGTGATGCCAAAAAAGCAGTAGATTACGCATTGAGAGCGGAAAAAATTGCTGCAAACTCGGACGACAGAATACAGAATGCTGAGATTTATGGTTTTCTGGCATCGCAATACCGCTCGTTAAACCTTTATAATCAGTCCTCTGAATATATACAAAAAGCCACCGAACAAGCAACACAAATCGATAATCCGAAAGTCCGAAACAATATATTGGGACTGATAACACAAGAAAACGCCAACTATCATATCGACCTGAAAAACTATAAAAAAGCCGTTCTGCTGTTGGAAAAATCGGACGCTTATTTCAAAGAAAACGAAACGGCAAACGGTATTTTTCTTGCCACCAACCAACAACTTTTAGGAGATTGTTATTATCAGTTAAAGGCGTATGATAAAGCACTGACACATTACCAAAACGGACTGGAACGGATAAAATCTTTTCCCGATAATTTTGTTCGTGGTTTTATTTATAACGGAATGGCAGCCGTTTATATCAAAAAAGAAAATCCGGCGGAAGCCAAAAAATATATTGACCTAAGCCAGAAAACGGCAGAAGCCACGCAATATCTTAAACTGAAAAAAGAAATCTATAAAACGTCGCAGGAATATTATATCCTCTCAAAAAATCTGGAAAAACTGACCCAGATGAAAACCAAAGAAGAAGCGGTTACAGAACTGATTTCGGAGAAAAAAAACTCTTTTATCAATAATGAACAGACCCGCTTGCAAAACAAAAATACGGCTCTTAACAAGCAAAATAATTTCTTTTGGATAATTACGTCCATCGGAATTGTTGTAATTGCAGGCATCATTCTTTTTCTGTTTTATAAAAAAAGAAACAACAGGAATTCTCCTCAGGCGGCTTTGAAAGAAAACAAATCGAACAAGAATAGAAATATCAAACCCATAAAACCGGAGGTTGAAGAAAAAATCCTGCAAAGACTGAATGAATTTGAAAAATCAAATCAGTATATCGAGAAAAGCATTACGCTTTCGGCACTTTCCACTTATTGCAACACCAATGCGAAATATCTTTCTATGGTAATCAACCGGAATAAGCAAAAGGATTTTAACAATTATATTAACGGATTGCGAATCGAATACCTTGTTAATAAACTCAAAACCGAACCGCAATATCTGAAATTCAAGATTGCAAATCTTGCCGAGCTGGTGGGATTTTCCACGCAAAGCAAATTTATCGAAGCCTTTAAAAAAGAGATGAAGACGACTCCTTCTATCTATATCAAAAGTCTGGACGACGAGTATCAAGATATTACCTAAATTACTATCTTGAATCGGGATAAGAGTGAAGGGTCTTAAGAACTGGATTTGGGGAAACTAAACAAAAAAAACACCTTTCAGAAATTCCCGAAAGGTGCTTATGGTCAAGATTAATTTTCTTTTTTGAAAACGCCGTGCTGCTTGTTGTCTTTATTTTCGTTCTTAAAGTTTTTTTCTCTCGCTGCCCGGTTTTCCTGATATTTTTTATACTGCTTTTTAGTCAGGATAGCTTGGATTTTGCTGTCGAACTCTTTTTGGTCTTTTTCAAAACCACCATTCGATTTAGAACCGTTTGGTTTTTGTCCGTCTTTTGGAGGCTGCGGTCTTTCGCCGTTATTGTTTTCCCTGTCTATCTGCGGTTTTTGTCCGTCTTTCGGAGGTTGCGGTCTTTCGCCGTTTTTATCTCCATCGTGCTTTTGATGCCCGTTTTTTTCAAATTTTGCCTCTCTTTCTTTGAAAAGAGCCTGCAATTTTTCTTTTTGAGAAGCTGAGAGATTCAGGTTTTCAAATTCTTTCATCTGCTGTTCCACAGACGGCTTTTGTCTTCTCTCCTGGGTTTCCTGTGCACTTACTGCGAATGCCAAAAACAAACTCGCTGCAATGAATAATTTTTTCATAATGATAAATTTAATGTTATTGTAATTGTTTCATCGCAAAACACATTCCACAAATTGCAAAAAACCAAACTTATCGGCGAAACGTTGTTTTTTGTAGGCAAACAGCCAAATTATATAGAGGATTTGGACATTTCTGAAAAATTCTCCAGAAAAAAAAACTGTTTTTAAGAAATTTTAAATTTGATTTCTTCGCAAAAAACTATGGATTTTCATTCTATATGCATAGTATTTATTTAAACCACAAAAGGCACGAAAAACTTAATTCTGAAAATAACATAAACGCTGGCTAAGCGTAATAATATACTTGATTTTCAATATTTTGACCGTTGACGTATTCTTATATATTTTGAATGTTTTTTCGTGTCTTTTGTGGTTAGATTTTTTTCAATATTTGGCTTAATCTCGAAGAGCCAAATTGATTTCTTCGAGATTTTCAGGTGGATTTTTGGCTTTTGATTAAGAAATAACTCCGCTTCCCAAAAGCTCCTCTCCTCGATACCACGCAGCAAACTGTCCTTCGGCAATCGCAGACTGCGGATTTTCAAATTCGATGAAAAAACCTTCTTCAAACTGATATAAAACCGCTTTTTCCAACGGCTGGCGGTAACGGATTCTTGCCATTACGTCCATAGATTCGCTGTTTTTTAATTTTAAATCTTCCCGAACCCAATGCACTTCGGAATTATTGATTTTCAATGCCTTTCGGTATAATCCTTTGAAAGAATGTCCTTCGCCGACAAACAGAATATTGTTTTCCATATCGCGGTGGATAATGAAACAACTTTCCTTATGTCCGCCGATTCCCAAACCTTTGCTCTGCCCAATCGTATAATATTGTGCACCCTGATGTTTCCCGATGACTTTTCCGTCGGATTTTTGGTATTTAATTTTAGAAGACAAAAACTCCAATTCTTCTAATTTTGATGAAAATGGAGGTATTTCTTTTTGAAATTCAGCAAAATCGTTAAAAATTTCGACAATTTCGCCCTCTTTTGGTTGAAGTTGCTGTTTTAGAAATTCAGGTAAACTTACTTTTCCGATGAAGCACAAACCTTGCGAATCTTTTTTCTCCGCCGTTACCAAACCCTGTTCTTTTGCAATTTCCCGAACCTGCGGTTTCGTCAGTTCCCCAATCGGAAACAGTGATTTTGAAAGCTGTTCCTGATTGAGCTGGCAAAGGAAATAACTCTGGTCTTTATTGTTGTCTTTTCCGGCAAGAAGATGAAAAATTTCTTTTCCGTTTTCGTCAAAATCGGAACTTACACGAGCGTAATGACCTGTTGCAACTTTCTCAGCACCGAGTGATAAGGCGGTTTTCAGAAAAACATCAAATTTCACTTCGCGGTTGCATAAAACATCGGGATTTGGCGTTCTTCCTTTTTCGTATTCGGCGAACATATAATCGACAATACGCTCTTTGTAAAGGTCGCTCATATCAATCACCTGAAACGGAATTCCTAATTTTTGGGCAACCATTAATGCATCATTGCTGTCTTCAATCCACGGACATTCATCTTCCAGCGTTACCGAAGCATCGTTCCAGTTCCGCATAAAAAGTCCGATAACTTCGTGTCCCTGTTGCTGCAAAAGATAGGCTGCCACACTGGAATCCACACCGCCGGAAAGTCCTACTACTACTTTCATTTTTTATTTTTAAAGCCCCCTAAATCCCCCAAAGGGGGACTTTTCAGAGTAATCTCACTGCAAATTTACGACATTATTGATGAAGTTATTTTAATATAAAATAATTGGTATAAATTTGGCAGGTAGAAATTCCTGATTTTCAAAAAATTATTTCAATGAAAAATATACTATCAGCTTTTATCCTGTTCAGCTCGGTTATTGCATTTGCACAGGTGGGAACAAGTCTTCCCTCAACCAAAATAGGCGGAGGAGATTCCAACTGGACTTTCGGAGGTTATGCCGGACTGGGCGGCGCTTTCGGAAGCGGAAACGGCGGAACTTCGGTGTATGTGATGCCGAGAGTGGGTTACAAAGTAACCGAAAACTTTGAAACAGGACTTTCTGGGAACTTTACATGGAACAACGCCCGCTATTATTCTTCAACCATGTTTGGGGTAGGGCCTTTTGCCAATTATTATTTCAGCAGAAGTTTTTATCTGAGCGGGATGTATCAGCATTATTTCTTTAATCAGAAAAACAAATCGACCGGCGAAAAATACGACGGAGACGAGGCAGCGCTGTATCTCGGAGGCGGATATATGCAGAAAATCGGAGAGAGAACCTACATGCAGATTGGTGCGATGTACAACGTTTTGTATGATGAAAACAAATCCGTTTTCGGAGGAGGATTCGTGCCGAATGTAGGAATTGTGTTCGGACTTTAACCGCCTGAACAACAAACAGATTAAATGAATGTTTAATTTATTTAGGGCTTTTCGTTCAAAAGCTCTAAATTTGTTTTTTAAATGAGGTAATACATGATGTCGAATCACCTGAATTATAGGTTTATGAAGCGTGCGATTGGGATAATTCTGTTTCTTTTCAGCTTTACGCTGGTTTCTGCACAAAAAGAAAAAGAAAAAAACATTGATGAGGTAACCATTAAAGTTGCCAAAACAAAATACAAAAGCAAAAAAGAAAACCCTGCCTACCAGATTATGCAGGAAGTTTGGAAGCACAAAAAAAACAACGGCCTCGATAAGTTCGACACCTACGCATACAAGGAATACGAGAAAATAGAATTCGATGCCGCAAATATCGACAGTACGCTCATGAAGCGGAAAGTTTTCAAAGGCATGGATTTCATTTTCGATTATTCCGATTCCGCCGCAAACGGAAAACTCCAGCTTCCGATTTTTCTCAATGAAGCCATTTACAACGTTTTAGGACAAAATAAACCTGCAAAAAAGAACAAAAAACAGCTTTTCGCACAGAAAACAGCCGGTTTTCAGGATAACCAGATTATTACGCTCACGGCAAAAAACCTTTACCGCGATATCAATCTCTACGATAATATCATCAATTTTTTCGACATTGGCTTTACAAGTCCCGTAGGAAAAGAGGGATTCAGCACCTACGATTATGAAGTTCTGGATACTCTGGTGATGAAAGGTCAGGATGCCTACAAAATCATGTACCAGCCGAAACGCAAGGATGTGCTTGCTTTTCAGGGATATCTTTATGTTTCTGCCGACCATTACGCCGTTTTGGAAGCCACGCTTCGCTCCACCAAAAAAATGAATGTGAACTTCGTCAACGGAATCTACGCCGAACTGGAATTCGACAATCCCGATGAAGAAACCTTTCTGCCGAAAAAAGTGATGACCACTTTCGAGCTGACACCTTTCAGCAAAAACAAAAACGCAAAAAGCATCGTAGCTACAAGAACGGTTTATAACTCCGATTATCAGTTCAATCCCCTGCTTACCGACAAAGATTTTGAAACAAAGGAAAACGAACTCGAGCAAAGTTTTACGGATAAAGACGATGAATACTGGGAAACCGCAAGAACCGATTCTTTGAGCAGCTCCGAGCAAGGCGTTTATGAAATGTTGGACAGGCTTCAGGATAATAAAAAATTCAACCGCTATCTCAAACTTGTAGAAACAGTGAGTTCCGGCTATTACAACGTCGGAAAAGCCATCGACCTCGGAAGCATTTATTCCATTTACGGACAGAATGAAGTGGAAGGAAACCGCCTGCGGTTCGGAGCGAGAACCTATTTTTCACGCAATGATATGTGGAGGATTCAGGGCTACGGAGCGTATGGTTTTAAAGACAAACAGTTCAAATACGGTGCGGAAGCGAAAGCGATGTTCAATAAAGTGAACCGTTTTACCATCGGAGCCGGGCAGAGAAGAGACATTATGCAACTCGGCGCTCAGCTGACGGGTGATGACGGAATTATGACACGATCTTTTGCCTCTTCTACCGTTTTTGCAAGAGGAGAAAACAACTCATTAAGTTCAGTGATTCAAACCAATGTTTTTACCTCCATCGACCCTTGGAAAAACTTTACTGTCAGGCTGGACGGAACTTTGCAGAGTATAAAATCCGCACTTCCCGAATCGTTTAATCTTCATTATTATAAAAACGGCGACCTGAGAAAAACGGTGAACGATTCTCACCTTACGTTGAGCCTAATCGCCCGCCCGGGAGCAAAATTTTCCCAAACCGGAATTGACCGCAATGAGCACGGAACATTAGCACCCACCATTATTCTGAAATATACAAAAGGGCTTGAAAATCTCTTCAATGCGGATTTCGGTTACAATAAACTCCAATTCATGTTCTACAAGCCGATGCTTATCGGAAGCTGGGGAAAAACGGTTTTCAGCTTTGAAGCCGGAAAAAATTTCGATGCCGTTCCGCTTGCTTTGCAAAATGTGATTCCGGGAAACCAGTCGTATGGCCTCGTTCCGAATACCTTTTCGCAACTCAATTATTATGAATTCGTGGCGGACAGCTATGCAACACTGCATCTGGAGCATCATTTTAACGGAAAAATCCTTTCCTACATTCCGCTCATCAAAAAAATGAAACTCAGAGAAGTGGCATTTATCCGAAGTGCGTACGGAAGTCTGAGCGATGAATCCAAAAACATCAATGTTGAAGGATTCCGCTATTCTGCCCCAAACGAGCAGATTTATTATGAATACGGCTTCGGAATTGAGAATATAGGTTTCGGAAATCTTCGTTTGTTCCGTGTGGATTTCAACTGGCGAGGAAATTATTTAGACAGACCTGATATCTCAAAATTCGGGGTGAAAGCAGGAATACAGGTGGATTTTTAATTGAGAAATTTCTTATATCATTCGCCAAAAACAAAACCCTTTCAGCGTTTCAAAAAACCTCATAGGTTTTCAAAACCTATGAGGTTTAATGGTCTTTTGATAAAAATGTGATAAACTGAACCCTTTCAGCGTTTGAAAATGCTGAAAGGGTTTTTGATTTTTCAAAATCACTCGTGATATAAAATCAAAAAACCTGTTAAAACTAACGTAATTTAACAAAAAATGAAAAAAAATTAACCAAACTTTAACCGGGACGTCTCTTTCAGATTCAAAAATTGCAAAAAAATTGGTTTACTTTTGCCCAAGAATTTTATATGAAGAAACTATCAGCCTTTGCACTTTTCCTGGCAGCAATCCATTTGCATGCTCAGGCTTTATCGGGAGAAATTTATATTCGGGATAATTCCAATTATTTTCTCAATCAGGTATTTGTAACCAATCTTAATGAGTACAAAACCGTGAAAGCCGATTTGTACGGACAATTTCGTATTCAGGCGAAAGTAGGCGATGTGATTCGTTTTACTTCTATTATCACAGACCGGAAAGACATAAAGGTAACGCAGAATATGCTGGAGCATGACGTCAATTTTATAGAACTCAATATTGCCTATTACGACATTCAGGAAGTGGTTATCAGCAAATTTAAGCCGACGGGGAATCTTCGTAAGGATGTTCTTTCCCTTAAAAACGGAGAAAAAGAGCTGGCTCTGAAAAAAGCCATCGGACTTCCCGAACCGAAAGGAGATGGACTTCCTACACAGCTTCCTTTAGCAAGTTTCACTAACGGCGGGCTTACTTTCGGGCTGGACAGCATTTATGACATAATTTCTGGCGAACGAAAGAAAAAAGAACGCCTGCAGCGCTACGAAAAAATGAACAGTGCAATTGAGAATATCAAGCAGTATTACGGCGGTGAGTATTTTGCCGCACTGAAAATCCCGGAAAATCTTGTGGACAATTTCCTTCAGTTCGTGTACAGTTCCGACAATCTTACTTCTTATTTGGAAAACAGCAATTACAATGCTGTTGCCGTGTACATCGAAAAATACGTTCCCATTTATCAGAGAAGACTGAGAAACTCCTACCTTTTGGAAGCCGTAAAATAAGCGGCATTATATTTGATATTACCGCTTAGCTTTAAGCAAATTCTAAGAGCCTGTTTAAAAATTATTAAGAAATAAAATTTTCAGGGATTTTTCTTTTTCCCGTCCCTAAAGGGTGGAGAAATCCCTGAAAATTTCATCAAAATTATACCCTTTAGGGTTAGGGAAATTAA
>JASGDB010000043.1:0-26928 GCA_049841315.1 Bergeyella sp.
GATTTTTTCCCAACATAATTTGCAAGGTTTTAAGGCTCTAATATACAAATTCTTGTAATATAAAACATCTATATTGAACTTTATTTTATTGATTGTTAATTAATTGTGTTATTTTAATGAGCGACTATTTATAATTTATTAATTATTAAAAAGAATTGATTTTTAAATACAACCGAACCTTTTTTTCACTAATTTGGCATGACCAAATAGTAATTTTTTATGATAAAAGATTTACAAGTTAGTTATTTGAATAATCTTAGAAACCCAAACTCAATTGTCAAAACTTTACAAGATATTTTTGATGAAATCAAGAGTGACAAACATAAATTATTCACTATCGAATTAAATGACTTATATAAATCTGGGAATGAATTATATTCAATAAAGAAAAAGAATCTTCCTGTAGTTACTTTTTGTGCCTTATTTGACGAAAATAATAGAAAAAAAGAAGGAATAATCCAATATAATAATATATTAGTTATTGATATTGATAAATTAGATACCCAAGAAATTGAACACATAAAAGAAACTCTCATTAAAGACAGTTTTATAATTGCAACATGGAATTCCCCATCTAACGCTGGATTAAAAGGTATTATAAAGCTTAAATTCAATGATGTACAACTGACCAATGAAAACATTGATTTTCATCATAAAAGAGCATTTAGAAAGGCTTCAGATTATTTTTTAGAAAAATATAATATCGAAATTGATAAAAGTGGTAGCGACTATACCCGATTATGTTTTATTTCGTGGGATAAGAATATTACTATAAATAATTCATATTCTGAATTTGTAGTTAATAATAATGAGTATATTGAATCAATAACAACCAAGTCTGTATCTAAGGAAAAAATAAATAAAGAAATTGGTGTAAAAAATAAATTTGTATTAAATAATACTATTGGCAAAAACTCTCCATCCAATAAGAAAGAAATATTAAAAATTATAAATTTTCTCAAAAGAGAAAGGCAATCTATAACTAATTCTTATAATGATTGGCTACGAGTAGCATTTGGAATATCTAATACGTTTAACTTTGATTTAGGAAAAAAATATTTTATAGAATTGAGCAAAATGGATGGAGTTAAATTTAATGAATCTGAATGTTTAACATTATTAGAAGAATGTTACTATAATTCAAAAGGAGCAATTAATTTTAATACAATAATTCATTTGGCGAAAGAAAAAGGATACAAATAATAGCTAATAGAGAGTACCTAAACAGCGGTTAAGTTTATATTTAACAGGTTGTTAGTGTTGACACTGGAATCAAGATTGGAATAAGTGGCAGGAACTCCAAAGACTATGTCAGTATTTATGGTTAAAAATTCAGGGACTCTCTGTTTAGCTATCTAAATAAGGAATAAAATGTTAAAAAATTATTTTACATATAAAAAAATTTTAATCTCAATTTGTAAAATTAGAGCCAAACAGGCAAAGCAAAGGAGCAAAAAACATTTAGTCCATCTTTTATCTTCAGACCCAAAAACAAATTATCACCTTAACCACAAGAAAAATCAAAAAAACACAAATAAAGACTTAGAATTACTCAATTCTATATTGCCCCCACGTAGAAAATGGAAAACATTAAAAAAGAACAGAAGATATATTAATAATCATCAAAAAATAGATAGCATAAAGTACAATACAGACTCTTTATATGAAACAATACGATATTATAAAGTAAAATATCCCAATGAACCATTTATAATTAACCTAGATAAGTTTATTAAAGACATACAAGATTCTATTCTTAATCCTAAGTTTAGCTTTACTACCCCACAAATTATTCCTCAAGCTAAATCTAAAGGTCAATCAAAATGCCGTCCAATTGCATTGTTTAATCTAAAAGACAGAATCATAATAAGCCTAACTAATCAATATTTATCAAAATACTTTGATGGGCACTTTTATTCAGAGTCTCACGCATTCCGACCAAAGAGATTATATGATGACAAAAATATAAATACGTCTCATCACCATGCAATGGATTCTATATTGAAATATAAGTCGAAATACACAGGAAAGAAACTGTATGTCAGTGAATGTGATATTAGTAAATTTTACGATTCTGTCAATCATACTATTGTTAAAAATTGCTTTAAAAAACTAGTATCTAAAAGCAATTCACCGATTGATTCAAATGCCGAAAGAATTTTTTATAAATATTTAGATTCATATTCTTTTATTCATAATGTCAAAATTTACAATAATCAAAAGAAATATTCAGAATATTGGAAACAACATAGAATTAATAACGGATATTTTGGATGGATTGATAAAGAACTGAAAGAACTAGAATATTATAAAAATATTAATCGTCATAGAATTGGAGTACCACAAGGAGGTGCAATATCAGGACTTATCGCAAATATGGTTTTACATTTTGCCGATATTGATTTAATAAAGAATAACGATAATAAGCTCCACTATGTAAGATTCTGTGATGATATGGTAATTGTTCACCCTTATAAGAAACGATGTAAAGAGTATTATGATACATATAATAAAAGTCTAAAAAGACTAAAGCTTGTACCTCATCCGCCTGAAAATTTTAACTTTCAAAATAGAAGGGATTTAAAAAGGTTTTGGTCAGAAGAAATAAAATCAAAAAGTCCTTATAAGTGGTCAAATTCATCTTCCAATTCAACAAAATGGATTGGTTTTGTAGGATACGAAATTTCCTATAATAATGAAATTCGGGTTAGGAAAAGGTCACTTAAGAAAGAAAAATTAAAGCAGAGAGAACTTGTTGAATTAACGCTAAATAGCCTAAAAAATGGACAAAGGAAGTCTAGAGATACAGTTATCGAGTCTGTATGTAACAGATTAATAGGAATGTCTGTCGGCAGAGTTAATATAAAAAATTATGATAAAATAGAAAATGATTTTTGTTGGGCAAAAGGTTTCAATAGACTCTCTAAAAACGCACATATTTCCCGACAATTAAAGAATTTGGACAAATATAGAAACAAACAAATTGCAAGACTAAAGCAAGTTCTTTCAAATACAAATAACAAAAAAGATATATTCATACCTAAATTTCTATTCTGCTGTATTCCCAAAGTATCCATTTTTGATTCAGAAGAAATTCGTAAAGAATTAGTATCTCTTAGAATATTATCTTCAAAGTTTAAATTGACAGCATCAAAGTATAAAGAAATCAAAGAAGATAATTTCAAATTACAGCTTAGTAATAAACACATTCATAATGAAAGACTTATACTGATAACTTTATTAGCCTATAAAGACAAGGAAAGAAACGTAAATTATTATGGGAAACCTTTTAGTTATTATTTTCATTTATTAGAAAAATGATTACAACAAGCCATTTCCAATAAATATTATAATACGACACCTTTTGTCGTATTACTTTTATATGTTTGCCAAAATAACATCGTGGATGAAATCTAAGGAAAGACCATATTAAAATTTATAAAATAGTTAAACAATGAATGAGCTAAACAATAATTCTGAGTGGATAAAAAAAATATCTTCCATTTATAGCAATCCTCTTCAAAAACAAATGGAATTAATAAATCAATCCATTGGAAATAAAATATATCCAAATTTAGAATGGTTAAAAAAAATTCATAAAATAAATGTTAGTAAACCAATCAGTGAATTATCTAAAATTGCTTTTCCTCATAATGATTATCAAATAGCTTTTAAATCAATAGAAACGAGTCTAAATCAAAATCCGCTAAAAGAACTTATTGATAGTTTACAAATTCGAAGTTATGATTTTGCTGAACTAATCGAAAATTTTGATGAAGATGAAACAAAAGAATCTTTGATAATTGAGCCATCTGTAAAAAGTATTATTATTGATACTAGCTATCAAATTAAAGATATTTTGTATGAGATATATTTTAATAACGAAAAACTTTACAAAATCTCCCCAAGAGAATTTGAAAAGGTTGTTGCAGAACTTCTGTATAATAATGGTTTTGAAGTTGAGATTACAAAGCAGACTAGAGATAATGGTTATGATATTTTAGCTCTGAAACATATTGATAATTTAAGCCCTATTAAATATTTAGTTGAATGTAAAAGATATAAGCCTAGCAGAAAAATTGGCGTAGAAATAATTAGAAGCTTCAAAGAAGTTATACAAACTGAACAAGCTAATAAAGGATTAATAGTGACCACCTCCTATTTTACAGCAGATTCAATAAAAAAACAAAATGAAACACCATATCTTTTGGATTATAAAGATAAAGATGAATTAATTAATTGGGTTAATGAATATTACATACAGAAGCATTTTTATTAACAAATATGACCGCAAATAAAAATAATTTTGAATTTATAACATTAAAACTAATATGAATATTGATGATTTTAACAGGTTCAAAGAGAAAACAAAAGTAATAAGTCGCATAAAAGAATGTTTTCATCATAAAAAAGAGGATTGCAAAGGCAGAATAAAACAAGCTCATAGTATTCAAAGAAATGGACGATTATCAATTATTGAAAATGAGGTAAATAAAAATTTATGTCTTTATTGTTTTACAAATTTTGTATCTAATGAAGATTTAGTTATGGCAGATTTAGTTCCAATCGGAAAAAAAGAAGCATCAACTTTTTTTGGTTTTTGCGATTATCATGATACAACTTTGTTTTCTCCTATTGAAAATTTCAGATTTGATATAGATTCTGATGAACATCTTTTTTTACATTCATATAGATCATTTGCACATTCATATCACAAGAAAAAAGAAGAACTAAATTATTGGCAAAATCATCATCAAAATCATATTGGAAATAAGTTATCATACTTTACACGAGTATCCATGATATATGGAAATAAGACAGCTCTAAACGAATTAGAAAAATCGAAAATGTTTCTTGATAAGGCAATAGAAAACAAAAAATATGATTCTCTTGAGTATTTTGTTTATGAAAAAGAGGGATTGTTCCCTTTTGCTGTATCATCACAAATGAGTCCGAAGGTCACATATAATGGTATTTCTATGAATAATCATGATGACCCTAATATTCCCTATGAAAACCCAATAATAACATTCTTACCTGATAAGGAAAGTACTTTTGTCATCATTGCAGCTTTTCCACATGAATCGAAATCAGTAAAATTAATTAACGAGTTATCGAACCTTAATGATTTAAATGTAGAACATGCTATCACTTCATTAATTATCGCAAATTGTGAAAATACTTTCTTTTCCCCATTATTTTGGAATAGCCTTTCGAAAATTTTCCAAAAAAGACTGCTTAGTGAGTTCAGTGACAATACAGCATCTGATAAATACAGAACAAAATTTTTCAAAAGTTCATTCAATTTTTTCGATGATAAATTTGAAATCAACAACCTAAAAAAAAATGCAGGTAGTATCACTAATTGAATTTAATACGAAAGATATAATAAAAATGATTGGTAAAACCTCAAAAGCACCAGTACAGTAATACCAATCATTTTTATTATTTTGGATTAATACATTTCCGCTAATTATACAATGTCCGTAACCTAATTATCTAATAACTCTGTAAACTTATTATCCATAAGGGTTAAGAGTATTTTTTTATGTTCCACTATTTTTTTTCTCTCAAAATATGGATAAACTTTTTTTGACTCTGATTTGAACTCATCTTTATCCAATTCTGCCCAATATTTATGGTTACAATATTCATATAATCTCTTTTTTATATATGGTGAAAAACGACTATCTTCAATCCTATCAATACACATTAATTTAAAATTTACTAAACTATAAAGTTTATCATATAAGAAAGTGAGGTTATCTTTATCTCTTAAATGATTCAACACAATAATTCCATTTTTATTAAAATCTCTCTTATCTAAAAATTTAACTTCAATTCTCAAAATATTTGCACCATTACATTGTTGCCTACCCTTATGATAAATTCTAAGTCTATAATTACCTTTGCTAAATTTTTTATATACCTGTTCTTCACTTGGAGGAGGTGCTAATGATGCTGGACAGAAATCATACAATACACTTTCATTTAATATAAAATGGTCTAAATCGAAGGGAACTGTTAAATTTAAACCAAACTCCAAACATTGTGAGAGTGGTAAATTTCCGACAGGATACTTGATTTGTTCTTCCAAAAATTCAATAGACCTAACAAAAGATGAATGGTTAAAGTCATTATAATTTCCGTCAATTCCATATACCATTTTATTATAAAAATGATGAATAGAATTGTGTAAATAGGCTTGTTTATCTGTAACTTTAAATTCCATATTCTCAAAGTATTTTTTATAAGTTTCAGTCACTATTTTTTCATTAGTTACCTTATCAAGTCGATAATGGCAGGTTTTTTCGAGATTATAATTTTCATTCATTATCTCAAAAATTTCATTTTTATCAGGAAAATATGTTTTAATATAATCAATCATTTTAGATAAAATTTAAGTTAAACATATTTTCTTGCATCAAATGAACGATTCATTTCAGCATTAATCATCGATAAAGATTTGTACTGTATTCCAGAAATAATTTCCTGAATTAATTCTTGCTTTAAAATGAAAAATTTATTGGTAATACTGCATTTGTAAGCAGGAATCAATCCTAAATTAATCTTATCTCTCACTACCCTCTCATTCATATCAAGAAGTTCTGCAACGTCTTTAATATTCAACACATCTTTTGTAGTTGAAAGATTTTCTGCCTGAAATAATCTTTCCGAATAATCATCCAAAAGTTCGGTTACTTTTGTTTGTACCAATTCTTCAATTAACAAATTGAAGTTTCCTGTATGGCTGGTTTTCGCCGTATGAATTTTTTTATTATTCATACAGTCGCTCCAACAAAACCCTTTCTGTTATGCCAAAAATGAAAAAACTCCGAATGTTTATTCGGAGTTTTAATTTATTGATTAACAAATATTTATTGGATTAAAATATTTTTAATTTTCATTTTTTAAACCATAGATTCAGGAAAAATAAAAAAAGTTGATTTTTTTTTGAGGTATGGAGTTCAGTTATGCTCTTATTTGATTAATGAGAAAATAAAAGACAGATTCCAAATCTTGATTGGTTTTAAAATCTGTAGATTTTTTCTTATTTCCCAACTCTTTAAAATCAATATCAGAATCACCTAAAAGAAAATAATCAGCTAATATTTTCCAGTGTTTACCCTCTGCATCTTCAATTATTTTATTTTCCTGCATAACAGTATATAATGTCTTTAATGCGGTGAGGCTTTTCAGCCAAATTATTTTATTAAATTCCCTTCTTTTATTATTAAACAAGTCATCAATTTGTTCATAAGTAGTAATATCAGAAACAAATCCCTCATTTTTAAGATTCTTGTGAATAGAATCAATAACCATTCTTCTTGCTTCCATATCTGATAAATTTTTCCAATTTTTTCGTACAGCAAATCTAAACGACTGAACTTCTTTTTTTGACGGATATACTATATTTTTTATTTTTTCAAAATTTTCATTAGAAAGGTAATCTATAAAATTTGAATAAAAATCTCTGAAAATCTCAATA
Source organism: Bergeyella sp. (assembly GCA_049841315.1). Classification (GTDB taxonomy): domain Bacteria; phylum Bacteroidota; class Bacteroidia; order Flavobacteriales; family Weeksellaceae; genus JASGDB01. The sequence goes on from JASGDB010000043.1 coordinate 7,490, forward strand.
TAGACTTCCTTAATAACATTTCCGTATTTTGCGAAAACATTACGCTCTTTTCTTATTGCTTTATCTAATTCTTCAAAATCATTTAATAAAAATTCTGAAAGATTATTGATGTACTTATATTTATGTCTTACAATAGTATATTCATGTCTCAATAATGTTTGTGAATCATTTTTAGTTTTCTGAAGTGCATTATAAAGTTCTTGAAAAAAAGAAATGTTTTTGTATGAGCCATCAACTTGTACTCTCATTATTCCTTCTGATTTTGCTTCAAAACTATAATCATGAATGTTAAGAAAATAGTGAAATGCAATCAGGTAAAAATAATCACCCCTTAAAAAAATATTCTTAAATTTTTCAAAGTTGTCATCTGTTATTCTTGTTTCATCCAAATTAAGTCCCGTTAATTTTTTTTTCTGTAAAAAGAAATACTTAATCTCCTTAAATGGATAAATAGCATCTTTTAAATTTGGATTTTCAAAACTAAAAGATTCTTCAAAAATTGACGAAAATTCAAAATCCAAACTATTGATTGGCAAAAAATCTATATTCATATCCCAAGAACTATATTATTGATGGTACTTGCCTTTCTCTTATCTACTATTTTTGCGTAAATCTCCGTTGTAGTAACGTTTTTATGACCTAACATTTTAGAAATAAGATAAATATCCGCTCCTGCCTCCAACTGTGCAACAGCGTAGGAAGTTCTAAAATTATGGAAAGTTACTTTTTTGTCTATTTCTGCTTTTGCTAACCATTTCCGTAAATTATCATTCAACGAATGATAAGCGATTCTATCAAAAACAAATTCAGTCCTGAGTTTTCTTTCTCCCATTAGTTTTACTGCTTCTTTTGATATAGGATGATATTGAAAAGCAGAGGTTTTTTGCATTCTGAAATAAATATAATCTATATTTTCCCTCTCAACTACATCACACCATTGCAAATTATTAATATCGCTATATCGAAGCCCTGTAAGAAAAGCAAAAATGCAATATTTCTTTAACGTTTCATCAGGGAAATCGGTGGCAAATAATTTTTTACATTCTTCTAAAGTTAAGAAGTTTTTCATTACTTCTTCTTCATCAATCCATTCAATATGGTCTTTAAAATTTTCAGACAAATAGTTTTCTTTATAAGCCATTTCCAACGCCTGAATAAAACGTATAAAATAACTCGCCGCAGTATTTCTTTTAATCTTGTATTTTGTGCTTTTTAATCGGTAAGAATTGAGAAGTTTATTCTTAAAATCTTCAATCAGATTAGGATTGATTTCATTAAACAAAATATTTCCATAGTATTTGACAAAATAGTTATAACAAGCAGACCACGCTCCTTTTGACCTTGTCGCATTTTCAGATTTTTCTTTAAGATATTCTGTAAATATTTTTCTTTTATTTTCCGCTAATTCAACTGCCTTTAATTCTGCTTCAGAGAAAATATCAGATTTTGTTATTTCTTTAAAACGCCTTGCACGATATAATTCAATTGTTTCTGAAACTTCTTTATTATGGAGTTTTTGAGCAGGTGTAAGTGTGAGCTTTTTAGGTAATCCTTTTTTGTCTTTTATAACTTCAACCTTTGATTGTTTTTTTCCTTTGGAATCGTTGTAGTATAATACTTCACTTTGAAAGTCATTATAGATAAAATAATTCGTCTTTTCATAACGAGTATATCTACCTGTTTTTCTATTAAATACGGGCGGATAAAAATCTAAATAAAGATTGCTTTTATTACCACTTACCAATTTTGTACGAACACTTACTTTATTGCTCATAATTGAAAATTTTATTTACTAAATCTTTAGGAACATACACGAATTTACCTTTCGGAATCTTCGGAACATTATGTCTTTTACATATATAATAAAACGAACCTGAGCTTACATTAAACTTCTCCAAAACGTCATTAATGGTATAATAATTATCTTCGCAGAAATAAGGCAAAAAATAGGGTTTTTCATCCTTATTTTTACGTTTTTGAATAAATAGCATATCAATATCTATTTTTCTAATTCTAACAGATTTAAAGCCTTCTAATTTAGTCAGTCTACCGTCTTTCAACATTCGATAAATTGAAGTTCTGCTAATATTCAACAATAGCATTACTTCTTTAATTGAAAGATATTCCTTCTTTTGGATTTCTTCAATATCATAACCTTTCACCTGTACTTCAAACTCTTTATTGCTATCCCGTATCTTTTCATCACGTTTTCTTTGTTTATATAATTTTTGGGTACAGATATGTGAGCAACATCTTGTTGTAGTCTTTTTTGCTACAAATTTATTTCCGCAGAATTGACAAATTTTAGTTACTTCCATAGATTTAATTTCTCCTCAAAAATGTTTCCTAATGTTTCTAATTATTTCTAATTGTTTCAAAATGTAACATTTTTTAACGATATAAATACAAATTTTATTCCACATCATATTAATAGTAACAAAATAGAATCAAATAAACTATATAAACATTGTAAATTTCAATTTGAAATAAAAATCGATAGGAATAAAAAACCCTCTTAAATATAGTATTTAAAAGGATTTTTGTAATATTGTAATTGAAATCTATATACAATCTAAAACAACGACTACTTTCCAATGCAAAAGCGAGAAAAGATATTCCCCAACACCTCATCATTCGTAAACTCTCCGGAAATTTCGCCGAGATTTTCGAGTGAGTTGCGAAGTTCATACGCCAAAAGTTCGGTCGTGATTCGGGAATTGACGGCTTCTTCTACTCTATTTACGGATTCCAAAGATTTTTGTAAGGCTTCGTAATGTCTTTGATTAGTGATGACCACGTTATGTTCTTCGGATTTTAAGTGTTCAACGTAAGAAGAAAGTTCGTTTTTCAAATCCTGAATATTGCGGTTTTCCAACGCGGAAATTTTGATAAAATCAAACGGATTTTGGATTTTGTTTCGGAAAAGAGTTTCTATTTCGTCAAACTTAGTCGGAACGACTTCATCTATTTTGGTAAGACAGATAATCAGTTTCAAATCGTTTCTCAAAAGAGGCAGAAGCATTTCAAAATCTTCGGAAAAATCTTCTGTGGAAGCATCAGCAAGATAAATCAGAACATCGGCTTTTTCTACTTTTTCCTTTGCTTTTTCTACGCCGATTGCTTCGATTTCATCGGTGGTTTCTCGCAAACCTGCTGTGTCAATCAGCCGGAACGGATGACCTTTAATGTGCAGAATTTCCTCAATCGTATCTCTCGTAGTTCCGGCAATGTTGCTTACAATCGCGCGTTCTTCCTTCAGAAGCGTGTTCAGAAGCGTGGATTTTCCGGCATTCGGTTTCCCGATAATGGCAACTGCCGTTCCGTTTTTAATGGCATTTCCGTACTGAAAACTGTCCAATAAACTTTGAACTTTAAACTTTAAACTTTGAACTAAATTTTTGAGTGCAGTCCGGTCGGCAAATTCCACATCTTCCTCCACAAAATCAAGTTCGAGCTCGATTAATGATGTGAAATTCAGCAAATCGTTTCTCAATACGGAAATTTCCTGAGAAATTCCGCCTTTCAACTGATTGAGAGCGACTTTTCGGGAAGCCTCGTTTTCGGAAGCAATCAAATCCGCAATGGATTCCGCCTGACTCAAATCGATTCTGCCGTTCAGGAATGCACGCATCGTAAACTCTCCCGCTTTCGCCATTCTCGCTCCGTTTTTGATGAGAACTTCCAGAATTTTTTTTCCTATATACGGCGAACCGTGAAACGAAATTTCTACGGAATTTTCAGTGGTAAAAGTCTTCGGAGCGTGGAAAACGGAAACCATGACTTCGTCGATGATTTCCTGCTGGATGCTGGATGCCGGATGCCGGATGTCAACTCCCTCCCCTTTGGGGAGGGCTGGGGTGGGGCTTACAATAAACCCGTAATGAACCGTATGTGATTTTACTTTCGTTAAATCTTTTCCTTCAAAAATTGTATTGACGATTTCAAAAGATTTTTCGCCCGAAACTCTGATAATTCCGATGGCGCCGATTCCGTTTGCCGTTGCCAACGCACAAATAGTGTCCTGATTCATGCTGCAAAGGTAAGGATTTTGCGACCCACAAAAAGAACGTTGCCATAACTTAAAGTCCTGACAACGGTTTGCTCACATTCGTAATTCGTATTTACAAAGCACTTACCTGCTCCATAAACCACGCTTTCACATCGCCTTCCAGATGTTTTCCTATTTTTTCTTCACAAATTTTGTGGTAATCGTTCAGCCATTGGATTTCTTCGTCCAAAAGAAGTTCTTTTTTAATTAAATCTTTTGAGAACGGACAGAATGTGAGTGTTTCAAAATCATAGAATTGTCCGAAGTCTGTTTTTTCCACTTCACGAACGGCAATGAGGTTTTCCAGACGGATTCCGTAATGGTAATCGAGATAAAATCCCGGTTCGTTGGAACAAACCATTCCCGGAAGAAGTTCCTGCGGATTCATGTCTTTTCGGATATTTTGAGGACCTTCGTGAACGTTCATAAAACTTCCCACACCGTGTCCCGTTCCGTGATTGTAATCTCTGCCTTTTAACCAAAGTGGCATTCTCGCAAAAGCGTCTAACTGAACTCCGCGTGTTCCTTTCGGAAACTTCACTTTTGAAAGGCGAATCATTCCCTGCAAAACCAGCGTATAATTTTCTTTAAATTCATCGGAAACATCGTTGCCCAAAGCAATCGTTCTCGTAATATCGGTTGTTCCTTCCAGATATTGTCCTCCCGAATCCACCAGAATCGTTCCCGAATTGGTAACTTCCTTGCTTCCCTCTTTCGAAGCGGAATAATGCATAATTGCACCGTTATCCAAATATCCGACAATGCTTCCGAAACTTTCTCCCACGAAATTTTCCTGTTCCGCACGGAAACCTCTCAATTTTTCGCCGATGGAATATTCGGTCATTGGTTCTTTTCCGACATTGTGGGTCAGCCAGTAGAGAAATTTGACCATTGCAACACCGTCTTTTTCCATTACAGTACGGAAACCTGCAAGTTCGGCTTCGTTTTTCTGTGCTTTCATCAAATTTCCCGGAACGGGAGCTTTAATAATGGTATTTCCGGATTTCAATGCTTCAAAAATTGCCTGATTGGAGTTCGGGGAAACCAAAACTTTTTCGTCTTTCAGGGATTTTAAATAAGAATAAAATTCTTCGTAAGGACGAACTTTAACATTGGATTCCTCTAATTGTTTTTTGGCATCTGCATTTAATTTTTCAGGATTAACGAAAAGCAACGCTTCATTTAAAGTCAAAGCGATATATCCGAGAAAAACGGGATTGCATTGTACATCGCTTCCTCTTAAATTCAAAGTCCAGGCAACATCGTCTAAACTTGCAATAATGTGAGCATCAGCACCTTGCTCTTTCATTTTTCCACGAATGGCAGAAAGTTTATCTGTTACAGATTTTCCGGCTCTTTCCAAAGGGTGTACAAAAACCGGATTCACTACGGAATTTGTGTTTCTGTTCGTCCAAACGTCTTTTAATAAAGGTGAATCTACTAATTTAATATTTTTGGCAGACAATTTATTTTCCAAAGTTTCCCAGTTAATATTGGAAGTGGCGACTCCGTTTACGGCAACCGTTCCGCCTTCGTTAATTTCGCTGATAATCCAGTCGATATAATTGGGAGTTCCTTCTACTCCGTCTTTCATTAAATCAATATCCGAGCCTTCCAGCTCAATCGGAGCTTGTACAAAATATCTTCCGTCCGTCCACAATCCGGCTTTATCTTTTGTAAAAACAACAAAACCGGCAGAACCGGTAAATCCTGAAATCCATTTTCTTTCCTGCCATTCTTCCGGCAGATATTCGCTCATGTGCGGGTCGGCGGAAAATACGATAAAGGCATCAATATTATTTTTTTGCATTTGCTCTCTCAGAAGGGCAATTTTTTCTTTTACGGTCATTTTAAAACAATTTGAAAGGATAAAATTACAAAAAATAACGCAATGAGAAGCGGTCGGGATTATTGTTTTGGGGGTTATGATGATGAGATTTTCCTTAATATTTTCAAATTCCGTGAATAAAACATAAATTTGTAAACATACGAAAACATTAAAATTAATTTTATGTCAAAAGCTATTTCACAAGTTCCTTTTGCAGTAAACGAGCCAGTAAGAACCTACGAACCGGGGTCTGCCGATGTTAAAAGCCTTATTTCCACCTACAAAAAAATGTGGAAAGAAAAAACTGAAATTCCAATGGTAATCGGAGGAAAAGAGGTAAAAACAAAAGAAAAAATAAAATTGGAATCTCCGCAAGACCATAAACACGATTTCGGGTTTTATTATAAAGGAGATATGAAACATGTAGATGAAGCAATAAAATCCGCTTTGGCTGCAAAAGAAAAATGGAATGCTTTGGGTTGGGAACAGCGTGCTTCCATTTTCCTGAAAGCTGCCGAACTCATCGCAGGGCCATACAGAAACCGCCTGAATGCGGCAACAATGATTGGACAGTCCAAAAACGTACATCAGGCAGAAATTGATTCCGCTTGTGAACTGATAGATTTTTTGAGATTTAACGTAGAATTTATGACGGAAATGTACGCAGAACAGCCTGTTTCCAGTGAGGGAATCTGGAACAGAGTGGAATACAGACCTTTGGAAGGATTCTGTTTTGCGGTTACACCTTTCAACTTTACTGCGATTGCAGGAAATCTTCCGAGCTGTATGGCGATGATGGGAAATGTGGTGGTTTGGAAACCTTCGGACAAGCAAATTTATTCTGCTCACGTGATTATGGAAGTGTTCAGAGAAGCCGGTTTGCCGGACGGTGTTATCAACCTGATTTTCACGGACGGAAAAAATACTGCGGAAAAAGTGCTTTCCCACCCGGATTTTGCCGGACTTCACTTTACCGGTTCTACAAGAGTATTCCAGGGAATGTGGAAAATGATTGGCGACAATATTCACAACTATAAAACCTATCCGAGAATTGTGGGAGAAACAGGCGGAAAAGATTTTGTGATTGCTCACCCAAGTGCAAATGCAGAAGCAGTTTCAACGGCTTTGGTAAGAGGTGCTTTTGAATATCAGGGACAAAAATGTTCCGCTGCTTCCCGGGCTTATATTCCGAAATCTTTATGGAAAGATGTGAAAAAAATAATGGAAGCTCAAATGAAAACCATTAAAATGGGTTCTCCCGAAGACCCTTCCAATTTCGTAAATGCAGTAATCGACAAAAATTCTTTCGATAAATGCAAAGGTTACATCGACAGAGCTTCAAAATCCAAAGATGCCAAAGTAATCATCGGCGGTAAATGCGACAATAAAAAAGGCTGGTTTGTAGAACCTACCGTTATTGAAACGACTAATCCTCAATACGAAAGTATGGTGGAAGAAATTTTCGGACCTATTCTTTCTATTTATGTTTACGAAGATAAAAAATGGGAAGAAACGCTGAAATTAGTAGATAATTCTTCTCCTTATTCGCTTACGGGTTCTGTTTTTGCACAAGACCGTTATGCCATTGATGAAGCCTACAAGGCTTTGGAAAATTCCGCAGGAAATTTTTATATCAACGATAAACCAACCGGTGCCGTTGTAGGACAACAGCCTTTCGGAGGAGGAAGAGCTTCCGGAACGAACGACAAAGCAGGTTCTAAAATGAACTTAATGCGTTGGGTTTCAGTACGAACAATTAAGGAAACTTTTGTATCGCCTAAGGATTATAAGTATCCTTATTTGGGGTAATTTTCCTCATCAATCAAAACCTAACGGGTTTTTGAAACCCGTTAGGTTTATTTCAAGATATAGCCACAGATGAGCAGATAATTAAGTAAAATCTATGCATCTGCGGCTTTTTTATTTGGAAAAATATTCATTCAGTTTTTCCAGATTGCTTTTGTCATTTCCTACGAAAATTTCATTATCCGTGATGAATACCGGGCGTTTCAGGAAACTGTAATGCTGGAGAAGCAACTTTTTGAAATCCTTTTCTTTCAGCGATTTCACATCAATTCCGAGGGGTTTAATCTGCGTGGATTTCCGACTGAAAAGAGCTTCATACGATTGTGTTTTTTCATACATTTCATCGAGTTCCTTCTCCGTTACCGGATTTGATTTTATTTCTCTGAGCTCCCAATCTCTAAGGTCGAGTTCCTGCATAATTCTTTTGTTGGTCGTGCAGGTTTTCAGATAGTATACTTTTTTCATGTTTCAAATTTACGAACATTCCTCTGTTTTGCACCGCTTCAAGTTTTGAAAATTCAATATTGTCGAGGGTAGCATCAAATAAATTAAACTCAATGAAAAAACCTAAAATAACTTTCATCAGCGAAATTCAGCATCGGTTTATCTCCGTTTGTGTCGCCAAAAGCAATTTTTTTGTCGAATTTTTTCCCGTCAATCGCTGATTTGATACGGTTTACTTTTTCGATGCCGTTACAGTTTTTAGTTTTAAAATTTCCTGTGAAAACATCATTTTTAAATTCCGCTTCGGTTGCCAGAAGATTGAGCTGAAATTCATCAGCGAAAGGTTTTACCCAAATATCCAGAGAAGCCGTCACAATGTAAGATTCCGTGTTTTCTCTGTCGATATTTTTAATGAAATCAAGAGCATTTTGGCGGAAAATTTTGGGATAATATTCCTCGAAAAATTTCTGCGATTTGGCTTCAATCCTTTCTTTTTTCTCCCCTTTCAAAATTGATGAAACAAAACTTTTCTTCACGCTTTCCGCATCAAGAAGTTTTAATTTTAACAAAACAAATAACGGAAGATGTTTCAGAAACTGCAAATCGTATTTTGCACGGTTATAGAATTTCAGATACAAAAACATAGTGTCTTTGTAAGTCAAAGTGCCGTCGAAATCGAAAAGGTAGAGTTTTTTCATTAAAGTTTCATTTTCTTAAACACAAACTCCGGAATATTCCTGATAATCAGCATAATTATTGCCCAAATTGGCAGAACATACGCTGTGTTTCTTTTGTTTCTAAATGCTTTATAAATTCCGGAAGCGGCTTGTTTCGGTGTTGCGGTTAGAGCCGGATTCAGCGGTAAACCTTCCGTCATTTTCGTTGCCATAAAACCGGGTTTTACGGTCAGAACGTGAACTTTTTTATCAAAAAGATAATTCCGAAGTCCGCTGAGATATGCCGTTAATCCTGCTTTTGCACTTCCGTAAATGAAATTGCTTTGTCTTCCTCTTTCGCCTGCAACGGAGGATAACACTATCATCGTTCCGCTTCGTTTGGATTCCATTTTTTTGGCGAAATAATTGAGAACGGGAACTAATTTCGCATAATTGACGTCAATTATTTTTTCGGTATTGTCATCGTCGTAAAGCCCGTCTTCCGTTCCCAAACCAAGATAACCCGATGCACAGAAAAGCAAATCAGAGTTGATATTTTCGAGTTTGGAATAATCTGTTTCTTTCATCAAATCGAGTTCGATGATTTCTGACTGCTGTAAATATTTTACGTCGATATGTTTCGCAAATTTTTCCGTAGTTTCCGGATTGGAACTTAAAAGATACACTACCGGATATTTTTCTCCTTTCGCCAGACATTCTTCTACAAACGCCTGTGCTACTTCTGAATTGCTTCCTAATATTATCATTTTTGGTTTTTGTCTTTTAGTTTTTTAATTAGATTTTTCAGTCAAACCTAAAATTCTCAATGAAGTTTTTGAAACATCTATCATTATTGGCAACATTTCATCAACTGTCCATTCTGTTGGTTTCGTATAAATGGATACTGCTTGTAACATTATAGATTTACCGTCAATCGTGATGAAAATGTTTTCGCAACTGTTTTGGTTGATTGGCAAACTGTAATTTGCAGAAGTCAATCGGTCAATTCTGTTGAGCGAACCTGCATCGTGTTTTAAAATCACTTCCGTTCCGTCTGGTCTTAAAACTGCTGTTGGTTCTGTTAGAAAATTAGAACCTTGCAAAAACAAAATGTATGGAAAATGCTTTTCGTCAAGCATTATGTTTCTTATTTCATTGATGTTTTTATGCGAACGTTCAATGGCGTTTCCCGCTATCATTAATTCTTGGTTACTATTTTTACCAACCAAAATCCCTTTGGCAATATTTTCAATGTCTTTTCCTTGATGTTTGGCTTCGCAGACTAAAATGATACGCCATTTGTCGTCTTTATCTTTTACCTCAATAATTCCTCCATCGGGTTTTATTTTTGCTTTTTCAACAAATATTGTTACTCCTAACCGTGAATCAACAGAGTTGAGTTTTTCATTGATTTCCTTTTTGTCAATACTATCTCTAAAACGAAATTCAAGGTTTGGAAAATCATTTTTCAAAGTTTCAAAAACCGCTTTTGAAAAACTGTTTACAGATTTGTCGTGTATTTGAGCATTTACTCCAAATATTTCTTTTGGTCCTTCGCCTCTTATCTTTTCTACTCTTAATCGGTCTGTTTGCTTTTTTGCCATTTGTGCTGAAATATTTAAAGCCTTTTATTTTTGATTAAAATCCTAAAATAGGGACACTTGCCATTGATAGACAAATCCTTATCGTCATTTCCCTTTCTGAATTTAATCAGTTCAAATTGTTCGGGATTATATTTGTGCAAAAATGTAATCGGCACACCCATAACGCCTTTATAGTCAAGAGGTATGTCTTGTGTTTTGTTTACATTAATAGCATCGTAATTATCAAATTTAGGATACTCAATTTCGTTGCCGTAATATTTTTTAGTAAGAACAATATCTTCGTGCCGTTTAAATGTGTCTAAATTTGTGAGCCACAAACAATTATTGGGAGAAATTATTCTGTTTCCAAATTCATCAATTCGTGTTTCCGTTCCGTATAATTCATAATGGTCAGGAACGATAAAACCCGAAATTCCTCTTCCCATATTAATACCTAACCAAGCCTTGTTTTCTTTAATTAGTTTAAAAATTTCTTTATATGTTATTGCGTTGATGTTTCCAATTATTAAAAACTTTTTGTCGTATTTCACTAATTGTTCAACATATTCTCTGAATAAAGAAAAAGGCGGATTCGTTACTACAATGTCGCTTTGTTTCAAAAGTTCAATGGATTCTCTGCTACGAAAATCTCCATCTCCGTTAAGCGGTATTATGCCGATTTCTTCCGCATCAGGGATTTTATTGCCATTTTTATCGCCTGTATATTCAAGAAATACTGCTTTTTCAGGTTCATTTTCAATAAACAAATCTGTTTCTTGATTTTTATAACAAGTTGTGATTAGTTTTTTTAAACCTAAATACTCAAAATTATATGCAAAATATTTGAAAAAATTACTGTTTCTCGGGTCATCACAATTACAAAAAACCACTTTATTTTTAAAGTGTTTTTCGTAGTGTTCCAATTCCCTTTTTATATCTGATAGTTGGGTATAAAACTCATCTTTTTTTGAAGATTTTGCAATATGCAATGTTCTGTTTAATATCTTTTCCGCTATCATTTTTCTTCTGAATTAATGTCGTAAAGTTATGAATTTCATTTTTGATTTTTGTCTTTTGCATTTGAACAAAAACACGAAAAAACAAAATCACAAAAAAACTATTTCAAAATACGTTTCCTCTGCATCGAAACAAACTTCGGCGAATCCACATTTTTCAGATAATTCGTTAAAGAAGAACGGCTCATACTGTCTTTGGCGAGATAGATTCTTCCGCCAAATTCTTCCACAATATTGTCCAAATCCGAAACCAATTTTGCCAATTTTTTATTGACTTTAAAATCCAATGCCAACGTATAACCCTCGAAAGGAAAAGAGTTGTAAGCCAATGGATTATTTTTTCCGATAAATTTAAGCACCGCCAGAAATGAACCGTTTCCGCTGTTGGCAATGGTTTCCAGAATTTTTTTCATTCCCTCTTTTCCTTTTTCTTTCGGAATAACCATTTGATACTGGATAAAACCGCCTTTTCCATAAATTTTGTTCCAATCATCAATAATATCAAGCGGATAAAAAAAGTCTTCATAACTCGTAAAGTTTTTCACGACTTTACTTCTTTGTTTGTTGTAAATCAGGAAGTTGAAAATTTTTACGGTAAGATTATTCAGAATAAAATTCGGAAAATAGAAAGGCACTTTCAGAAAAGTTTTTTTCTTTAAACGCAGAGGATTTTCCTGCAATTTTGCGGGAAGTTCTGCTTTCAGGGCAAATTCCCCGCGTTGCAAAACGCTTCTTCCTATGTTTTTGCCTTTTTGCAGGCAGTCAATCCACGCTACATTATATGTCCAGTTTTCACATTCTTCAAACAAACCGAAAATTTCATCGAGGTTTTCCGCTTTTATACTTTCCTGCCGAATGTAGGCGGAATCTATATTTTTCAGTTTGATTTTGGCGGAGAGAATAATCCCTGTCAATCCCATTCCGCCAATCGTTGCCCAAAATTTTTCGGCATTTTCTTCACGGGAACATTTCAGAATTTCGCCGTTTTCGTTCATCAAATCAAATTCGATAAGGCATTCCGAAAAACAATGAATCCCTTTTCCGTGAACATCGGAAGCAATCGCACCGCCGACAGAAACAAACTTCGTTCCCGGCGTTACCATCAGAAAATAACCTTGCGGAACCACCACTTCCAGAATTTCGGAAAGCAAAACACCCGATTCACATTCGATAATGCCGTTCAAACGGTCAAAACTGATGAATTTATTTAATCTTTTGGTGGAAAAAATATGTTCTCCCAAGGAAGCATCGCCGTAACATCTTCCGTTTCCTCTTGCGATAACTTCGTTGTTTTTCCTTACAAATTCACGGATTTTGGAAACGGAATCTTCCGATTTCATTTCTTTTTCCACGACAGGAAAATTGCCCCAGTTCGTTACTTTTTGTACAAAATCCGGTTTCATTTGTTTGTTTATTTGTTTTTTAACGCAATTTTTTTTAACGTAAAGGTCGCAAAGATTTTTTTAACTACTAACTGCTTTTAAGGTTCGCAAAGGCGTAAAACTTAGCAAAGAACGCAAAATTTTGCTGAGTGAAACCCCTTTGCGACCGAAAAATATTTTCAATAAATTCAAAAAAAATCTTTGCGCTCTTTGCGTTTAATAATACATTTATTTTTTGTGATTTCATAATGAATTCGGTAACATTAATACAAACGACAACGCCCGAGAATAATCCAATTCTGCATATTCCAAACCCAATAAACGAATGTTTTTGTAGTATGTATCGTGCTGATTGTAATACATCTTTTCACTCTGAATAAACCACGCTTTATCTCCTAACTTTTGAGCCAAAAACCACTTTTCAAGCAATCTTGCCGTTCTTCCGTTTCCGTCATTCCAAGGGTGGATTTTCACAAAAACCAAATGAATGAGCGAAGCAAAATAAAACACTTCTTCAATCGTCAGTTCGGTTTTTATCAAAACAGCAATATCGTTAAAAAATTTTTGCATTTCGCTTTCTACTTCATTAGGCGAAGCCGCAACGTATTCAATTTTTCCGTCCTCGGATGTAACATACATATTTTGATTACGGAATTTCCCTTGCCAATTTTTTGCGACGATATGTTTGCTCAATAATTGATGGGCTTCCGAAATATTTTTTTGGTTGAGTTCATTGCTTTTTGCAAAAGTATAAGCACCATAAAGGTCATCAATTTTTTTGGTGTAATCCGGTAAAAATTCAATACCAAATTTTTTATGTTTGATGTAACTGTCCAATTCTATTTTTTCGCCTTCAATTTTACTGCTATATACCGATGAAACCGACACATAAAAACTAAATGTATCGGTTGAAATTTCCGCATCTTCCAACGCATCAAAAGCCGTTTGCAAAGTTTTTGGAACTTGCTTCAAATATGTTTCAAGCAAATCCGTTGGAATTATTTGTAACCGTTCTTTCATTTTACAAAACGGTTTTATTTAAAATAAATTTGAAGTAAAAATACCACCACCCAAAGCAAAAGCGTTATCTGAATATAGCGGTCTTTATACACTATTTTTGTAGGCGATTCGGTTTTATTGTACACCAAAGTCTGTTGAAGATACCGCAGAAATGCAAACACTACGAAAATCACGGTGTAAAAAACCCTTTCGTGAAACCGGTGCTGAATCTCCGGAGAAAGCGTAAACATCACATAACACACAATCGCCAAAGTACAACTTACCGCCAAAGCAATATCGGCGAACTGAACGTTGTAACCGTCCAATGCTTTTCTTGTTTTTCCCGAAATTTGTGCGTTAATGAGTTCTCCTCTTCTTTTACCGATAGCGAGAACTAAAGCGAGAACAAACGTAAGCAAAATCGCCCATTGCGAAATCGGGATTCCTGTAATGTAACCTCCTGCCAAAACCCGCAGTACGAATCCGATTGCGATAATGGTTACATCAATAATCGCAACGTGTTTCAGCTTGAATGTATAAGCGATATTCATCACGAAGTACGTGGCGATAATGACTGCAAATTTCCATAGTTGAACTTTAAAAAGATGTTGTGCGGCAAGAGTCATTCCGACTACAAGAAGAATCAGAAGAAAGAAAATCCCTTTAGCCGAAGCCTTTGAAACCGCTCCGCTTGCCAAAGGACGGCTTTTCTTTTCAGGATGCTTCCTGTCGGATTCGATGTCGCTGTAATCGTTGATTATATAAATGGAGCTTGCCGTAAACGAAAATATGAAAAAGGCAAAAATACTCTTTAAGAACAGTTCGGGATTGGTAATGTTCCCCGAGAAAAAAAGCGGTATGAATACGAAAAGGTTTTTCACCCACTGCTCAATCCGTAAAAGTTTTAAATAGGCTATCATCAAATGTATTAAAACAAATGCAAAATTAGTAAATTTACGTTTAATTTAATGAAAATGAATAAGGAAATAAATTTTCTTTTGAAAATATTTTTACCTTTAAGAAACCGAAGGTTAGACGACGTCAAATTAAGATTATAAAAATTAAACATTCTCTCAGAGCCTGTGATAAGTCTTCCGATTTCTGTTTAAAGAAAAAAATCATAATATATGCTCCGTTTTTGTTAAATTTGCAACTCAAGTTTTTACAAACAATGGAAGAAGAAATAGAAGAAGTAAAGAAATCGCTGAATTTCATCGAACAGATTATAGAGGAGGATATAAAAAATGGACTGAAAAAGGACAAAATACGATTCCGTTTCCCGCCTGAACCCAACGGTTATCTGCATATAGGACATACAAAAGCGATATGCATCAATTTCGGTTTAGGACTGAAATACAATGCGCCTGTCAATCTTCGTTTCGACGATACCAATCCCGAAAAAGAAGAGCAGGAATTCGTGGATTCCATTAAAAAAGACGTGGCGTGGCTCGGCTTTAAATGGGATAAGGAACTGTATGCTTCCGATTATTTCCAACAGCTTTACGAATGGGCCGTACAGATGATAAAAGACGGAAAAGCGTACGTGGACGAACAGCCGTCGGAAGTCATCACCGAACAGCGGAAAACTCCGGTAGAAGAAGGTATCGAATCTCCATACAGAAACCGCCCCACAGAGGAATCTCTCGAGCTTTTTGAAAAAATGAAAAACGGTGAGTTTGAAGAAGGCGCCATGTCGCTCCGCGCCAAAATCGATATGGCTTCTCCGAATATGAACATGCGCGACCCCGTAATGTACAGAATCCTGAAAAGACCGCACCACAGAACCGGAACGGAATGGAAAATCTACCCGATGTACGACTGGGCACACGGAGAAAGCGACTATCTGGAGCAGGTTTCGCATTCCCTTTGTTCATTGGAATTTGAAAATCACAGACCGCTTTACAACTGGTATCTGGAACAGGTGTACGACGAAAGCAAGGTAAAACCGAAACAGCGCGAATTTGCAAGAATGAACGTTTCCTACATGATTACTTCCAAAAGAAAGCTCCAAAGGCTCGTGGCGGAAAAAATCGTGAGCGGATGGGACGATCCGCGTATGCCGACCATTTCCGGACTGAGAAGAAAAGGATTTACGCCGGCTTCCATTCGGAATTTCATTGAAAGAGTGGGCGTTGCGAAAAGGGAAAACCTTATCGATATTCAGCTTCTGGAATTTTTCGTGCGTGAAGACCTGAACAAAATCGCCAAAAGAATGATGGTGGTGATGAATCCGGTAAAACTCATTATCGAAAATTATCCCGAAGGACAGGAAGAATTCGTGGAAACGGAAAACAATCCCGAAGATTCCGACGCAGGAACGAGAAAAATGCCGTTTTCCCGTGAAATTTACATCGAAAGAGATGATTTCAAGGAAGAAGCGGACAAGAAGTTTTTCCGTCTGAAATTGGGCGGTGAAGTAAGACTGAAATCTGCCTACATCATCAAAGCGGAACGGGTGGAAAAAGATGAGGAAGGAAACATTACCACGATTTACGCAACCTACGATGAAAAAAGTAAATCCGGAACAGGAACGGAAGAAAGCCTGAGAAAAGTAAAAGGAACACTCCACTGGGTTTCTGCGAAGCATGCGCTTCCTGTGGAAGTTCGTGTTTACGACCGTCTTTTCACCGTTGAACAACCGGATGCTGAGAAAGAAACCGACTTCCTCGATTTCATCAATCCTGATTCTGTACAGCTCGTGAATGCTTTTGCTGAGCCTGCGCTTGCCGATGTGGAAACAGGTGAACCTTTGCAGTTCCAGAGAATCGGGTATTTTACGAAGGATGAGGATTCTACAGATGATAAATTAGTATTCAACCGAACTGTAACGCTGAAAGACAGTTATAAGCCGGAATAAAATAAGAACAAACAGCACAGATTTATCAAAAAACCGGAAATTAATTTCCGGTTTTATTTTTTATATTTCGGCTAAAGCCAATCTGCTAAAATTAATTTAAAAATAATATACAGAAATCACTTCCACGTATAATATCTCGCTCCGGCAAGAACAGGATTTTCCTTTTCAATGGAAACAAGTCCGAAGCCTTTATAGTCTTTATTCACGGATTCTTCCAGTTGTTTGCGGTGAAGTTTTTCGTAAGTTTCAAAGTCGATTCGGGTTCTGTTTTTCAGGGTTTCAAAAAGATTCCATCTGCTCACCACATTTTTCCATTCTTCGGAAATTCTTCCTGCAAAAACTTTTGATTTTGAACCGCTTCCGTATCCCAAAAATCCGATTTCCTGTCCGGCAAGCTCTTCATTCTCATTATAGCTTACCTGCAAAGCGGACAGCAATGCCATGAAAATCGATGCCGTATACATATTTCCGATTTCCGAAGAAGCTCTTTGGGAAGGCTCAATTTTACGGTTGATGAAAGCGAGATAATCTTCAGATTTTGCCACTGCTTTCTGCTCTTCCGGAGTGGAATAGGACAATCCGTTTTCCAGACTGAAAATTTCGGTGAATACTCTTTTTCCGTGAAATGCATACGGAAGATGAAAAATCAAATACCGCCAGTTTTCATACGGTTTGGAGATTTTTTTCTGAATTTTATAATGTTCGTAAGCCTCGCGGATTCTGTCCTGATAACACTGATTGGAATACTGCCCGTCGAACACAGGCTCATCCGTAAAAATTTCGATTTTGTCCGGCATATTTTCCGTTGCGGAAACCAAATCTTTTTTCAGTGCAGGCCTGCGCGGTTTGAAGAAATCAAAAACGCTTTCCGTTGCCACGCCGTAAATATTTTCTATCTCAATCAGTTTCGGCTCGTTGGAAACCAGAAACGCCACTGCACCGCCTCCCTGCGTATATTCACCGGAGGAAGCCAGTTCGTATTTCGCATAATCGGAAGCAATTACCACTGCTTTTTTTCCGGCATTGGCACGCACATAATCCAGACAGTTCTGAAGCGCATCCACCGCACCGATACACGCAAAAGTAAGGTCTACCGCATCACAGTTTCTGAATACACGCTCCCCGAATTCCGGCTCAAGCACTTTTTCCACCATCTGCATTGCGTAGGTTGCCGTAGGTTTCGCCGCATCCAGCGCACTTTCCGTTCCTAAATAAATTCTCGATATTTCTTCCGGACGAATGTCGTTTTCTTTAATCAGTCTTAACAAAGCCTCTGCCGCAAAAGTAGCCGCATCCTCATGAACATCGGGAAAAGCCATTTTGTGCAGTCCCAATCCTTTTTCTAATTTTGCCGGTTCGATTTCTCTTTTTTCAGCTAAATCACTAATTTCCAAATACAAAGACGGCACATAAAATCCCGCAGCCTCAATTCCAAAACTCATAATAGTCAAAATTTTAGGCTAATTTATAAATTATCTCTCAGAATGTCGAATTTTCGGGAGGTGGCATTTGTTGTTTTCCAAAAAGCCAATCCAGTGCTTTGGGAAATTCCCGGGCCCAGTATCCTTCGGTATGCGTTCCGTCTTCATCGATTTTGATGAGGATATTTTTTTCGGGAATATTTTTCTTTTTCAGAATTTCTACAGTTTCTTCGATGTCGGAAACGAGATTTTCGTCTTCATTTTTTCCTCCGAGGAAATAAAAACGAGTGCTGCCGAGCTTTGTTTTATTTTGGATAAGATACTGATGAAGGTCTTTTTCCGCAAACCAGAATGCCGGACTAAAAATTCCCAACTTTCCGAAAACTTCCGGATGTCTTGTTCCTGCGTACAGCGAAATCAGCCCTCCCATCGAACTGCCGATGAGTGCTGTATTTTTCGGCTGTGGAAGTGTACGGTAATTTTTATCGATGAAAGGCTTGAGTGTTTTGACTAAAAATTCGGTGAAAAGCCCGCCTTTTCCGCCTCCGTACTGAGGATTTTTCCATGGTGAATATTCGTTCAGGCGTTCTCCTCCGCCGTTGTCAATTCCCACGACTATCGCCTCCGTTTTTCCGCTTTTTGAAAATGAATCCAGCGTTTCATCAACTTTCCATTCTCCCGAAAAGGAAGTCGCATCATCAAAGATGTTTTGCCCGTCGAGCATATAAATCACCGGATATTTCTTTTTTGAAGAATCGTAGCCGGGAGGAAGATAAATCCACATTTTCCTTGAAGTATTCAGCTGAGGAATGTGGAAATTTTCACTGAGGACTTTTACATTCGGTGAGGCAGTGCTTCTCTTTTCGGCAGGTCTTGACCATGAAAGTATTTTATTTTCAATATTCTGAGCCGTTCCACTGAATGAAAGCCTGCGGTTTTCTGCGGGCTTTCCATGGGCATCCGCTTCTGAAGATTCCCAGTTTCCCTGTGTGAATTTGTATTCAAAACTGCCTTTGCTCTCTGGAATTTCGAGAAAATATTCTCCCTGCTGATTTTTTTTCAGAAGAAAATTTTCGTCGTCGGGTTTCCAGCCGTTCAGTGAAGAGGCGATGTATATTTTCGCATTTTTAGGAGTATTTTCGGGAAGGGAAACCACGGTAATACGAATCTGACTGCCGATAAAAATACTCAGCAATAAGAAAAGTACAGAAAAATATTTTGACATCATGACAAAAAAAATATTACCGAAGATAGTGAATTGAAATGAATTTGGGTTCTTCGACAAAAACTGTGGATTTTAAAATTAACTTTTATCTATAATTCTAAATTTCTGTTCTTTTGTCTTGAAACAAAAGAACCAAAAGTTCAAGACTTGGAAACTCGGCTAAAATTTTAAAGA
>JASGDB010000044.1:0-17517 GCA_049841315.1 Bergeyella sp.
AAAAGCGTTATACTTATGCCGGATTGTGTGAAAAACTCCAAAATATGATGGCAGTCAAAGACCGAACAGCAAAGAGTTACATTAAATTTATGCGTGAAAAAGGATTGATTGTCAAAGATTCTGAAAACACTTATGAACTCAAAAAGTAAAAGTTTAAAGAAATATTGCAGTTATCTGAAAATCTCTTTTATAAAAACGAAAAACAATATGAATATCAATCCGAAAAAACCACTACTTGAATTGACTGTTCAGGAATTTCTAGAATTACAACAACTTAATGCTTTAGAAAAAAAGTATGAATATGGACTTATCGGTTTAGCCAAAGTGCTTGGTTGTTCCCGCTCGAAAGCTGCGAAATTAAAATCCAGCGGAATTTTGGACGATGCCATCATTCAGAACGGACATCATATTATCATTGATAAAGAGAAAGCAATGGAACTTATGGCTCTTCATAAAAAATGAATTATTCGGAATTAATCCGCCGTTTTTGGGAACACAATGAAAAACAGCCGTTGGGAGCAGTTGCGGTTTCCCTCTATTTTTTTTTGCTGGAAATATGGGCAAAAAACGATGAACACGATTTCAAACTTTCGGACACCGAAATTTGCGAACGGCTGAAAATCACAAGACCGACCATTATTGCTTTACGCCAAAAACTCAGCAATCTGGGAATGATTCAATATCAATCACAAAACGGACTTCCGGGACAATACAAAATTCTTCGGGAATATCCACCTGTATTATCTGTTTTTGAAAATCCCAAAAAGACGATTCCGAAAAAAAAGAAAACCGCCGGAAAACCATTACAGAAAAGTAAAATTTTTCTGAATGAAAATTCGTCTGTGGACAATCTTCCGAAAATCTCTCCACCAACTCTCATTCCGATTTCCAGTAACATTCCGCCTTTGGAAGAATTTATGCACTACGCAAAAGCATTGGAAAATTACGTTCCGGAATTGGAAAATCTTATTGAAGAAAAGTATAAAAATTGGCTCGGAAACCAGTGGAAAAACGGTTATAACAAACCGATAACGAACTGGAAATCTTCCATAAAAAACGCAATACCTTTTCTACAATCAGAATTGGAATCCGAAAATTCTGCTCCTGAAAATAAAATTGCTTTGCAAACTATAAAACGACCGAGGTCTATTTTTGATGGGTAAAGATTTGCTTTCATTGGTTGGTTTTCATTTATAATTTTATGACCAGAAATAGATTTTGAGAATTGCGGTAAGAATCACCATACTTTTAGTAAAGCAAATTGTTTTTCTGCAAAACCTTTTCAGACAGGTTCTTATATCAAGATTTTTTCTTTCAATGTGATTGGTTCCGTTTTTCCTTGTATTATGAAGATTTTTTGGAATCAGATATTTATAGTTTTTAAGTTTATCTGTATAGATTTTCTTTGCTTGGGAAAACAGCAATGTTTTTACAACGGCATTTAAGGTTCTGTTGTTTCTTTTGCCGATATAGAAATTGGCAATCTGTTTAGTTTCTTTGTCCAAAGCATAAACCAACCATTGTAAATTGTTCTTTTTTCTGATGAAAAACCGCATTTCGTCCAGTTCATATATGTTGCCGAATGACAGAATGGGGCGTTTGATATTTTTTGCGATGCTGATAATTCTTTTGAGCAATGTAGTTACAGAAATTTTTAAGACTCTTGCTGTGGAGCGGATGCCTAAACCTTCTTTTATGAACTGGACAATTTTGGGATTGACATCTTGTTTGTATGCGTTGTATGTATATTGTAAGACACTTGTCTTCTTGCAGCTTTTACATTGGTATCGTTGTTTGCCACACGCAGTTTTTCCGTACTTTATAAATTCTGCACTCGTACCAACACAAGTGGAACACAAATAGATTTTGACTTCCATAGATTATTATTTATCCTGTTAAAAATATACAGTGCAGGCTTTTGCCTGCACTGTATTGTTAAACTTATTTGATATTTTTCTCTACAATCCCTATGGTTAATGCAAACCAACACAAGTGAAGCATTACCTTAGTATTGACAACTCCCCCTCGCTGGCGCGAGCCTCCGGCTCGTGTCCTCTTTTGTATTGGCACAAGTGTGGACACTTGCGCCAGCGAGGGGATTACCGTTATTCCATTTTTTGAACATAAAATTTAATCGTATCAATTTTTATATTAAAAGATCGTGGTTTACCAGCCGTGATAATTGCATCTTTTGAATTTGGAAAATATATACTATCATTTTTGATTATGAAAACTCTTTGTAAAATTTCCCAAGAAATTTTTACTTTTTTGTTACACGATTTTATCATAAAAAATGGATTGCGTATAACACCACCGCCTGATTCTATTTCACAATTACAAGTTTTATTTAAATTATAACATTCAGAGAATGGTGGCATATACCAATCAATTGTATCTCCTTTCATATCAAGTTTGGGAGACTCATAGTAATCATAAACATATTGAAACTTTGTTTTGATATCAAAAGGTAATTGTTGATAAGTCAATTCCTTTTTATTATTTGATGAGCAACTATATATGAAGAATATAGCTACATATCTTAAATGTTTAGCCATATTACTTCTTTTTTATATTTGCTTTTACTTTATCATACCAAATTTTTACATTTTCAGATTTTTCACCTTGATGATTAGAAATCCAACAACGCAAGCAATTTTTGGGTGAAACTTGATCTTTGTATTCAAATAATTTGTCTGCATCATCATATTTTTCAGTTAGGGCACCGGTTCCGGATAAAACTTGTCCAGCACCTGCAATTAGGTCATTTTTTGCATCTACTTGTAAAATATTAATATGGATTCCTGCAAATTTATCAAATTGATAATCTTTCTCATCAATAATAGGGGTATTAACTAATACAAGATTGATAGTTGGCATCTCAGTCAAACTGCCATCATTCATCTTGGATTTTAAATGAGCATATACATCCTTTGTAACAACTCTTGCAACATTTCCTCCATGGCTCTGCCCACCAATAATAATCCCATTTCCATTATACTTTCCATCCTTAATGTTTGCATCAATAGATCTAATAACAGATGATGATATTCGATGTCCTTCGGCTATTCGACCTGCCTTTCCACCACTCCATAAACTGCCAGACCATTGATGAGAATTAAATGACCCAAAGTCTCTTTTAAAATTATTTTGAAAATCTCCTTTAAAATAGGTTTTGGCTTCGTAATCTCCTGTGCCATGCATAAAATGAACCTGCTTTCCATTCGGATCTACCAGTATTACTGGGTTTTGGTAACAGTAGATATAAGGATTAAGATTTCCAGAATTAAACACCCCACCATTGTGTTGTCCATCTCCATAAAACTGCGTTTCCATTACAGGCTGGTAAATTGCCAAAGGGTCAACCGATAGCCAAAAATTTCTATATGGGTCAAAATATCTTGCGCCGTAATAGTATAACTGCGTTGCCTCGTCTAATTCTTTTCCGTTGTATTTATAAACATTGTTGTAATCGCCAGAACTCTGCTCCATCAGCATCTCGCCAAACGGCATATATTCATACCAGTTGGTTGTTGCTCCTTTTGCGTTGGTTATTACGCTGCTGCTTCCCAAATGGTCGGGGTGCAGCCAATACGTCTGATACTCCAGTTCTTCCGTTGGCTGGTTTATCATACAGTCGTCTAATTTAAAATTATTCCAGTAGTCGCATACTGTTCCGTTCAACAACGCATCACTATAACCAGACATTAATTTGTTGTAACAAACGGTATTGTGTGTTTTCCTAAATATTTTGGCTAAGTTCAAAATATTATTACTGCAATCTTCTTCGGTTTCTGCGGCACTAATCGCCGTAAGTCCCCAATCTATGGCAGGATAGCCCGCTTCGCTTGCCAGGGTATCGGCTTCGGCTTTCAGGGCATCAGACAAGGCGTTCAGCTCTGTTGTAGTGTCCACAATAAACTCGTGGGACGGCAGGCTGCTTACTTTTGCGGCAATCTTGTTGCTGCCAATGTAGTAATGCTTGTTCAGCTGGCTGCCGCTCACTACGGCATAGCCGTTCGGGTAGTAGGTATATGCGCCCATCACGGTATTCGTGCGTATAGGAATGCGCTGTTGCGCTGCTACATTCAAATCGCCGTTTATCAATACCAGCCTGCTGCTGCCTTCGCTTTTCAGCGCACGCGTGCCGCCGGCATCATACACATAATGGTGCAGTGCGCCGTCCTGCGCTATGCCTTTCAGCCTGTTCTGCGGCTCCCAGAAGAGCTGCCTTGTAACCGTGCTTGTGGTTTCCGTATCGCCGCCCTCCGTTATGCGGGTCATATTGCCGTTGGCATCGTAGGCGTAATATTCGGTGCTTTCTGCCTCCATAGATACCGCAAGCCCCATACCGCAATCCCAAGGCGTGGCATAACTGCCGCCTGTGGTAGAGGTAATGGAGGAAACAGCATCCGGGTGGTCGTTATCTTCGTAATGGTAAACCATACCTACGCCTTCTTTCGGCGGGCTTTCACAGGCAGAAGTATAAGTCTTCCACCGGGAGTTTTTGGCTGTAATACCGTGTACGCCGTTATAGGCCATATCCAGCTCGTAATATTTCCGCTCCGCATTGCCCGTTGCCAGTATCTTGGCATAGCTCAGCCTGCCGAAGCTGTCATAATCAAAGGTTTTTTCCGCCGCAATGGAGATGTCGCCTGTTACCGCTCCATCCAGAGTCGGCACGGTGGTAGAGACGCTTTTGATATTGGCATCTTTGTCGTAGATGTAGGTATTCGTCCTGAGGGTTTCTGGCAACGCCGTCAAAAGAGGCGCTCCCAGCAGGGACAATGTTCCCAGCCTGCCCCAAGGGTCTCTGGTATAATGCGTAGAAGTTCCGTTGCCGGCAACCACCTCCGTCATCTGGTCGTTATAATCATAGGTAACAGAAGACACAATATCAGAAACCGCCTCCGTTACCGGCTCCTTGCTTTGGATATTGCTCAGCATTCCGAAGTCGTTGTAGTTGTAATAGACTTCTTCGCCGTCGGGATAGGTAATTTTGTTAATTCTGTTATAGACATCATACACATAGCCCGTGCGGAAGAGCTTCGGCTGCTGGTTGGGCGCTGTCATAAAGCGTTTTTCTTCCACAATCTGCCCCAGCTTGCTGTATTTGAACATCTGTATGCCGCTTCGGTCTGTCTGTTTTATCAGTCTTCCGGCACCGTAATCGGCTGCACCCGGCGCACCGTATTCG
This sequence comes from Bergeyella sp., assembly GCA_049841315.1. Lineage (GTDB taxonomy): Bacteria > Bacteroidota > Bacteroidia > Flavobacteriales > Weeksellaceae > JASGDB01. The sequence goes on from JASGDB010000044.1 coordinate 5,195, forward strand.
TATTTCACGGTGTATTCGGGATAGTTGATTTGCGCCATTCGGTTGTAATAATAATCGTAGGTAATCTCTTGCTGCAAATCTCTAAGTACCGGATTGTCGTAGGCTATCAGATGGTTGTTTTTGTCATAAACATAATTTGACAAGCCGGCATCGGGATGGTTCTCGGATATTCTTCTTCCGAGCCGGTCATAATCATACACGGTATTTTTGGAATCATTATCCGTAACCTGCACCGTCTGCCCCAGCAGATTGTAATTATAACTTATCCAGAGGTCATCGCTGCCACCGGTTTGTTTTACCGAAGTTACCCGTCCGCGCTCATCGGTATAGGTGGTGGTGGAATTTCCTCTCGGGGAAATGACCTGTTTGGAGAACTGCACAGCACCGTTTCGGTCCGTATCATAACCGTAAACGGTCTGCGTTGTCAGGGTATCATCTGTATTGCTGTCCGTGGATACGTGTTTCTGTATGGCTTTTACCTGCCTGTCGAGCTCATCATATTTGTAAGTGATGTAGTAGTTAGCGGCATCATTAGTATTTATTTGGCTACCGGATGAAGGATAATAATTTTTCAGCACTTCGATAATATCGTCATTATCCTTAATAACTACATTATTGATGTAGGCCTTCACTATCCTGTCTTTAGTATCTTTTAAAGGTTCTCTCTCAATTGTATAAATATAATATCCCGAATCCGTATCTTGTCCGATTAGCTTTTTCGTGGCAGTTTTCTCACCCCAATAATCCGTGAACATGCTGCTGTAATAGTAGCTTAAAGATGGCGTAACACCGTTTACGTCAGGAGCCTTGCGCTTTGTAACCGCTACTTTCCTGTTGGCCTCATTATCAGAGGTTTTATAATACTGTAGCTCTATTGTCCAGTCTGTATCGGTTGGCGATTTGTATTTGGTTAATCTTCCAAATGAATCATAATCATATTCAGAGTTTGCACCGTTCAGATCGGTTACAGTTTTAGGAACGCCGAACAGGTAATCGTCATCATATACGGTGCTGCTGGCATAGCCGTAAGCATCGGTTACGGAAGTGATGTAGCTGTGACAGGTCGGGTCATACTGATACTGATAGAACATTCTCTCTCCGGCGGTATTTTCCGGAAAGATGGCTTTGGTGCGGTTTCCGTAAGAATCGTATTCGTAGTTGTATTCCGCATAAGACGAATCGTCAATATATCTTTTGATTCCGGTAATACTGCCTTTGGCATCTATTGTCGTCTGTGATTTTCGTAAAATATTATCTTCATTGTCGGCAACGATATGTTCCTGCGGGATTCCGGAAACATTGTCTGCGGTTTCCGGATGGTAGGTAATGCTTACCTTGATGTCGTCGTCGGTATTGCTCAGACCGGTTCCTCTGTCCGTATATTTTAGGACATTGCCGTATTTGTCATACCGGTCTATGGTCGTTATGAGGGTCTTGCTGTGAGGCGTTATGCCGTTATACTCTGTTGTAATCGTTTCCGTTTTATAAAGAAGCGGAATAATTCTGCCGATATCTTTATAAACAGGTTCGGTCTGATTTTCGGATAGGTTATATGTATCCGCAGGCTGGTCAAAATACCGGTAAATATAATTGACCCTTTGTCTTTCTCTATTAATACTATCGATTGTATAAGTCGATTTTACCAACCCCGTTTTATAAAAATATTTTCTGACATTTTTATCATTATAAGGCACATAAAAGTCCTGCGAATTGCTGTAGTTGGTTTCGTATTCTGTAACCTGGCTGATTCCGTTAAGTTGTTTGGTTGTTACCTTACCAAATCCGAGAAATGCTCTTTCTCTTCTGTCCTGAACGCCGTTCTCGTATTTAAAATTATAGGTTTTATACGCCCAATAGGGCCTGTATTCTGCATCCTGATATTGATCATATTCATTGATATTGTCAATTTCAACCTGTGTCAGTGCCATTTTGGCAAAGGGCATCTGGTAGGTATTTCCGATTCTGACATTGGTATTAGGATTCACATTGCTATAACTTAATAATATTCTTCCTCCCAGCGGATTGGTTACGGTGGTAAGCAGGTTGCTTGTTCCTGATTGGTTTTCAATATAGGATAAATTATTTTCATCATCAGAAACTACTATATCGGGTATGCCGTCCCCGTTGAAGTCGCGTAAATCGACTTTTTGAGACGCAACTGTTTTATCATAATTATAGCCTAAGGAAATACAGATTTTTATTTTGAAAATGGCTAAGCAGACCGTTCCGAAAGCGTTGATCCCTAACGTATTCTGTTCGCTGTTAAGTCCTGTTCCCACATAATCTATCTGCCCTAATTCGATTTCATTACCAAATGAATCTCCTGTATTGAACTGAACAAAATAGGTATTGCTGTCATTAGCCGTAACTTTGTCCGGCAAACCGTCTCCGTTCATATCAATAAAAACCGTTTTTACCTTTGAATGGGAATGGTTTAATCCTAATCCTAATCTCCAGCTTCCGCCCCATAAATTAACACCTCCTACGCCAATACCTTTTGCCACCGCACTGTTTTCGAAAAGATTACTTTCCGGATTCCATCCGGATTCAAGAATAAAGCCTTTGCCATTGAAAATATAGACTGTACCGTCCGTTACATAATCGGTAAGACCGTCCCCGTTGATATCCAGCCACATACTGGAAGTTTTGGATTGGGTTTCGCCATAATTGCCGGACAAGCCGCAAGTAACTTCTGATGACCCCGCGTGTACCGTAGATTCTCCGTTGGTAGAAACCGATGTTGTGGATGTATTGGAATGTTTGGTAGAGGTAATACCACCGGTACTAAACCCGGCATCTATACCGAAGTTGAGAGAGCTTGTATATGCTTTCTTATCTCCGACATTCTGAAGGACGCCCTCTCTGAGTTTTCCCGTAATGTCAGTCGTCTGCATCAATCCTCCTTGAATTACGTCCGGATACTGGTCTCCATTAATGTCTATAAAATGGTCGGCTGTGGTACTTTTTGACCACCCTCCGGAGCCATTAAAAGGTCCTAATCCTCCATATATGTTCAGACTGATGTCTTCCGTATGTTTTATGATTCCCATAGGAGTAGCTGTCGTTATCTGAGGTTCTCCCTCTGTTGTAGAAGAAGCCATATACTGGTTAAGGGCATAAGGAAACATATAATCGCCGTCTATGGAAACGGACTCGGTCGGAGATTGATAAAGACCGGTTTTAGGGTTCAGCTCAAGAGCCGTAAAATACCGATATGCAACTTTGCCATTGAGATAATTCAGCAGGCATTCGCTGTAATCGTCAGATGTAGGATCAATATCCTTACATGGATAATCCGGCTCATCTGTATCATTGTCATAAGTGTCATCATAAAATTTGTCTTCACGCAGAGGCATAGTCTGATTGTTACTGTCAAGATAGTCCGGATTGCTGCCGTTATAGGAAAATACGCCCCATCCCTGCCACATTAGTCCCATAGACAGATTGTAATTTCTGTATTCAGAACCTTGCGATCGGTAAGCATAGTAATTCAGTTTTGTATTCGTCTCTTCGGTAACACACAGATTATTGCTGTACTCAACATTCGGATTATTGGATGCCAAAAATTTTCCCAGGTCATAATCATTGGTGTGTATCTCATAGAACAGCCGGCTGTATGTTGCATCTCCATAATAATCGATATAGGGGATTTCCATCTGATGATTGATAATCTTTACCTTCTTTTTTAATGTATAGACAGGATATAATTTAGATTGGGTATTATCATAGTAGTTGATATATTTCATTGCAAATGTGACCTCTGTATTTTCAGGAATGTTTGAAGGCACAACCAAAGGAATATTGGCACAATCTGTAAATTTTGGATAGTGCCGCTGTTTATTGGTGGTGCTGTAAGAACCAGCTACGGGAATGTTCTGTACTTTGATAGTTTCGGAATAAGGCAGATATTCTACCACCATATCAGAATTGACATCTTCTTCTCCCGTGGCGGTAATTTTAATATGAGGTGCCCATTTTATTTTATCCCAGGCAACATTGGTATCCGAAGTCACATCAAAATACAGAAAGGTTACGGTGGGATCAACATCTATACTGTTGGGATTAATCTGAAAATTTTCTATATTGATTCCTGCAATTGTATTTTCATCAGGCATCAGATTGCTAAGAGGCTCTCCTCTCTTGAGTTTTTGATAAAAAATTGGGGTTGGAAGTACCGACCCACCAATACTGGTAGTATCAAGACCTTTTTTTTCAAGTTTATATATTCTGAACTCGACATCATCAGAAAAGGTATCATTTCCTAATCCGCTCCAAGATATTTCCGCATTCCCTTTTTCGTAAAAAGAATTTCCCTTAAAAGTGGACCTTAAAAAAGAGTCTTTGGCATTAAATCTAAAAAAATTGATTCCGTTGGCATCTGTTGCTTCCAGATTGGTGCCGGGCAAATCTGCAACCTGGGTATATTTAATAACAGTATTGACCCTTACCTTATCATCCTGTATATCTTCTCGTGAGCTGGCAATGAAGTATATCCGCTGTCCTTTTTCTACATAAGTGGAACCTGTCAGATTGCTCGTAGGGCTGGACGCATTTAGGGTAACTTTACTGATAAGCACCGATGCCGATAATGGATCGCTGCTATTTTCCGTAGTTCTGGTCAAAGAACCTTTTTCCACCCAGACATCTACACCGTCAGGAGTAGAGGTAGCACCTGTGGTTATGTAATTTTGAGCATACCCGTCCAACTCGAAGTAGCCGTTAATGGAAATATTACCTGAAAAAGGAGCTTCCCATACCCTTACGATATTTGCCAGATAATGGCTTTCTTGTGAAGGGGTAGTAACCGGTGTAAAGGGCGTTCCGTTTAAGATGGCATTCGGGGTATTGAGGGTATTGGATGATTCATAACTTGCACCGCCCCCGGAAGGATTAATCTTATTGAAAAACACTTCCGCATCATGAACAAAATCTATCAAACCGTCACCATTGACATCCGCAAAATAATTGGAATTATACGAGTTGGTTTTGGAATAGGTAACACCACCACTTATCTGTTTTTTTAAACTTAATTCCAACCCATAAGAGTTGGTTTTTGAGCCGGACCTGCTTAGATCCGTTTGCAGATTGGTATTAAAAATGGTGCTGCTAAAAGCATCTCCTGTATTTTTTCTGTATTTGATATACCCGTCTTTGTAAAATACCTTGTCGGGCAAACCATCGCCATCCATATCCGTTAATTCCGTTCTTCCTTTGGTTTCTGCTTCTGTGTAAGAAACATTAAGACCAACGGAAATCGGTTTTTTAAACTCTACGGAAATTGGCGATATCCATGAAAATTTACTTGTTGCTATTCCGAAACTGACAGCCCCTCTGTAATTGTTTCCCGTGGTTTCGTATCCGCTCATTAATCCGAGTTTGCTGCCGATAAAAGAAAAGCTGCTTATATTATCTGCCGGAACATTAACATTTTTTACTTCCTCAGAAAACAGATTAATATTTCTTCCGTCCGTATTTTTTGAATAACTCAACGCATATCTGTTAAACTCGTTGCCATTTCCGTCTTTCTGAATGATATTGGTAAGCAGTCGTTTTCCAAAATCTCCGGTATCGTATTCTAAATTATACTCCCTAATTAACTTATTAGCTCTTTTGACTAGTATCTTTTCCAGCAATTTGAATTCGGAAATCTTAATCCCTAATTTATAGCTTGAAGTGGCATCTATTCTGTTATCGCTCTGATTTACAAATTCAATGGTTGTATTATTTGAGTATTCTATGGAAGATAAATATTTGTTTTTGGCATTATTATATGACAATTCGTTATAATGATAGGTCATTACATTTCCATACTTATCCGTGACTCTGGAAAGAAACCATTTTACTACATTACCGTCAATATCTTTCAGAACATCATTATATTCTTTTTTAACACCATTGTCATCCAGTATTTCCCAGGTATAGTTTTTTGTGGTGCTGCCTTTTCGGGTTATTTTAGTTCCTTCTTTAACCCCGATTCTGAAATAAAATTGTCTGTTTGAACTTCTTGCCTCGGAAAAAGGTATTTTATTCGGTAAATAATTATCATCAAAAACCAATTGTTCCCCACCGATGGTATAGATTTCTGTTTCATTGGTAGAATCAAACTCCGGGACACCCCATCTTGTATCGATGTCAATGGTTTCAACTGCCGAAATATCCCAACCCAAGCCTGCCCAACCGCCACTCTTGCTGTCGCTGTTATAATTGATAGATATGTTCGGTTGCAGTCCGTTGATTCCTGCCGGTATTTCTATGGGATACTGCACGTTGGCACTCCCTTGCTGATTGGCTGTCGGCGGGGCTATCATATTAATATTCGCCGTCGGATTCGCCACCGGAATATCATTAACGGTAGTTGGCGCAAAAGACGATGTTTCCGGACTTTCAGGATTTTTTATGATACCGTTGATGTAATCCGTATCGCCTTTGGCATCATTACTCAGAATAATATATTCCTTTTCGACATTGATGCTGTCCGGTTTTATCCGAATCCATTTCTTCCTGCCGTAATCAAACCGAAAGGTTGCAACATCTTTGTCATTATATCCTTTTGGAATCAGCTTTTTGCTGTATGGAATATGAACAATGCCCGAAACGGTGGCTCGGTTTCTGTATCGGTAACCGTAATAATTCTGCCCTACATTAACAATGGAAGGCTCCACCGGCGGAATATCGATTTCTCTGAGTCCTTTCAGATAACCGGCATCGGTTTTGAACAGAATGTTTTCATCACTGTTTTCATAAGGTCTTATTTCAAACTTGTTTTTAGCGGTTTCGGGTTTGACGGTTTTTCTTTCAACAAGCTTTCCCTCGTCATTCATAAAGACCAAATCAACTTCCGAAGTTCCTGAGGGAATGGCATTGTTAAAATATTCAAACTCGTTTCCTTTCAACAAAACGGTTTCTCCTAATATCTGAACCGATTTGATATGATATTGGGTGTTTGCATAACCTCTCAGATAAAAACTGTTTCCGGTAAGAATATTGGAAGTAATGTTCAGCCGTCCGTTTTGTTTTCCGGCAATCTCCGATATCTTTACATTTCTTATTTTATAATATCCGGTTCTGCCGTTGGCATTGAAAAGTATCTGGTTGTTGCCGTCCTTCAATAGTGAAGGATCTATTTTTTCCTGCACAATGTTCCATTGTTGAGATGCGGATTGCAGAAATCCTCCCATAGAAACACTTTGATTGATGCTTCGCGTTACGGAGGTAACATCGGCAAGTCCCTGAACTTCATAACTCAGCACATAGCTCTTGCCGGTGTCTATATCATGAAGTGCAACATCGAATATATTATCCGAGGCTTCGTCATACCAATTATGGGCTTCGGGACTTCCGATAATCCCTTCCTGTCCTTTATACAAAGGGTTAGTATCAATTCCGTTAATCTCATTGTTATTAAATCCGGCATTATCCAAACGGTGTTCCCTTGAAATATTGGGAAAGGATATTTTATTTTCAACTTTTCCGGGGTTTCCGAAACTTTCAAAAGGCTTAAACCCGACGAACCTGCCGGGTCTTTGTCTGTGTTCCGGATTGGATTTATTATCACGGGCAATAATCTTACCGATGCTCCAGCTGCTAAGGGTAAATAATAGCGAACCAACCGTCAGTAGAAATCCTGCATTCTTAACCGTGAAAAAAGTGTATTTGTGATTCATAGTCCGGATTAATAAGCGATTAGTTGATAATTAAATTGTATCCTTTGGATTCTTCCGGTATCAATATTTTTACGTTGTAATATCCCACTACCGCAGGTATATTCAAGAAAGCATCGACATTGTCGGTTTGTTCATAGTAGGCTTCTTTCAGAAGCACACCCAATGCATTGAAAATCTGGATAGTCACATTTTTAGGTGTCTTTAAAACGACCTTGATGTTGATATTGCCGTCGTGGGAAGGATTCGGATAAAGCAGAATTTCCTTAAACGCCGAACTTTGCATTTTGGACGCATAATCCGCCTGATTGAGAACATATAATGTTTTTTGGAGCGTGCAGCCGATTTTATTCTTTACATTCAAGGTGTATTCTCCGATTCCGTTCAGCAAGTAGGGTGCAGAATCGGTAACAGAACCGTCCTGTGCTGTCAAAGTATATTGATATGAATCCGTGTTCAAATCCAGTTCGATGGGTTCTCCTTCCCATAAATAATTGTCTTCAATATTTTGGTTGGATATATCCTGAATGTCGAAATTACGAACGATATCTGGTTGGTTGCTTTTTTTGACAATGAGCTGATACCGGCTGGCGGCAAGGTTATTTAAAACCAAAGGATTGGAATTGCTGCTTTGGGATTCAACAATGCTGTCATTGGTTTTAAGGTCAACGAGCGTGTAAGTATAACTTGAAAAATTATCCGGAAACTTGATTTTTATCAATCCGTTTTGTAATTCGCTGCAATCACTCACAATAGAAATATCGGCTTCTTCCGCAAGGTCATTGTTCAGAGTAAAATAGTCTGTGTTATTATGATCTGTGTCCCAACTCACATTTTTATAAACATACAAGGAGTCCGATAATTTCTCTCCCGAAAAGGTCTCGTATATTTCGTTTTCGTAATTTTCCGTCGTCCTGTATATTTTCAGACGGGGAATATTATCATCTGTTGAAACGTCTTTAAGATTAAAGTAAAGGCTCGTTTTCAGACTGTCCTGGGCTTTTATCTGAGCTTTCCACAGGCGTTTCAGGTCTTTGTGAGGGTGGTATGAAAGCAAATCTGCTTCTTTGAACTGCACATCCTGATTGTTGTCTCCCCATAAGAAAAATTCCCGGTCGTTTAATGAACCGGTATTTTGGCTGTTAAAATCCTTGATGTTTTGAAGAGAGACGGCTAGTACATTATCGTCTGTATTTTGGGATTGTTTCTGATACAGCCCATACGAATCATCTCTTGCTATTCCCGTGATTCTGTAACTGTATTTTTTATTCTTTTTGTAATTCCATACGGCATCTCCGGTTGATGAAAGATAATTCTTCTCCGAGAGATAATTGATAGAAATTCCGTATTTAATGGAAAGGTAACTTTCTACCTGCTGTTTTTCTTTCTTGCTCAGGTTTCTCTTAAAAATTAAAAGTTCCGGATTTAACAAGGTTTTATCTGTTGATTTTGGCAGATAGACAAAATTTCCTTTGCTTTTGTCCCGCTTGCCGTAAGTAATGATTTTTGCAGCCGGTGTCGAAGACTCTATTTTTAAGGTATCCGCATAATCGTAAATGCCGTTACTTGTAACCAGTGCGCTTCCTATTTTTCCGTAGATTACCTTGTCTTCTCCTCCGAATTTGTTGCCTACCATAAAAATGCTCAGCTCATTCAACCGGGATTGGGCATCAAGCAGATAAGGTGCTTGCATTGTATCTTTAACAAAATGAAAATTAAAAATCCGCTGGGCAATGGTATCGCTTTCAACCGGAACAAAAACATTACTCTGTTTATATACCAAATCGGGAATGTTGCCAAAAAACGTTCCTTGCTGGCTGTAATAATTCTGTAAAAAGAAAAGACTTAATAATAGATATATAGTTTTCATCATCTGCTTGGTGTTGTGCTTTAATTTGGCTGTTCACAGGTGCTGCAAATATTACAGGTCGTATTGAATGTAACATCATTTCCGGAATTGGCACTTTGGCTGACTACTTCGGTCGTAGAAGTAGAACCAATTAGTTTGAATACTCCTCTCACTTTAAAATCAAAACCTTTATCAGATACATCTCCTTCCGGAAAAAAATCAATGTTCTTTACACTAAAAGAGAATGAATTACCAAAAATGGTATAGTTATCCAATGTTTTTGGTGGAGCAACAGCACTTTGGGATAAATCGTATATATACAGATATAAATCCTGTAGCTCATATCCAGCGGGAGCAATAAAATTTCCGGAAACCGTAAGGGGCAATAAAGGACAGGTAATCCCAATAGGATTAAGTGTTATGCTGCCGAATGTTGGGGCGGAACATTTGACGCCGCAGAAGTCGTCAAAATAGGCATAACCCCAATGTCCACCCAGACCACAATCTCCAACAATTAATTCCAAAATAAGTGTCTGTCCAACATATTGACTAGTGTCTATATTTTCACAAACCCAACCGGTATAAACAACAGTGCCACTATTTACCGTGTTAAAAATATCTGTATTATTTTTATCGGCAACTATTCTTCTTTCAAAAATAATTTCACCTGTTTCTGTTTTTACTATACATTGATAATAAGGATTTTGTGTAGCTCCGTGGTCAGGATCTTGTAAAACCAATGCATAATTGAAAGTCAAATTATCTTTATCTACTAAAAATAATCTTCTCATCATAGAGACATCATAATTACCGTCGGTAGAATTATTAAGCCGTATTGCATAATTACCGGATTTAACTCTTGGTAGTGTTGGAACATTAGCATCGTTTTGGGTGTTATCAACCAGCGTGATAATCCCGTTTGTAGAAGGAGATACAGATTCTGTCGGAAAATTATTATAGATACTCCAACTCGAATTAAACCTTTCTGAATAAAAAGAAAATCCTGAGGTATCTCCATTTTCAAAACCGTTATTGACACAAGGTATGGAAGAATATATTGGTGTTGCCGAATAATCGGCTACAATATTTGGATTTTGATCGAAATATTGTTTTCGCAATGCTTGTTTTTTTGCGTTTAATATTTTTTCGGCTAATTCATTACCCGTAAATAAGTTTCCGTCTTCATCTTCTTCGGCATTTATTTTATTCGAGGCAATAGCGGATAAGGCATAACTTCCAATATTCTGGTCAATATAATTCTGAATCGCAACTTCGTAACCGGCTACTCTTTCAAGACGTTCGTGTTCTTGCTGCAAATATTCCGCTTCTGTGGTTTGAGCAATACTGAAAAAAGAAACCGAGATAAATAAAATGAATAATAATTTCTTCATAAATAATGCTTTAAGAATTAGATATCGTCAAAAGAACAGCAAAAAATCATACTTCGAAAGACGAATCATACACGGTTTTAATGTTTATTTTATTTTCGCAACTAAATTAACACTTTTTATGATATATTACAAAAAAATTAAAGAAAAATTTCTTTAATTCTTATTTATTTGCTTGGAAATGCCTTTAAATGGAACAATAAAGTCATTGAAGTAACAGTAACAGTCACACCCCGCAACCTTTTCCGAAAACATTTAAAATACCAAAAATGTTTTTGAAATATGGTTGCTTCCGTTTTCCGCAAAAATGCGATTCCGACCGCAGGGAGGAATTGCATTTTTATTTGTGAATTTGGGTTATAGGGTTATAGATTTATAAATGTATAAACCCTTTGTTTTGTTTATGACTTTATCCATCGTATGTTTGTCAAGAATTTAATATTCAATTTCTAAAATATTTCGGATAGAATAAATATCGAAAATATGAGTGCCAAGGTCAAAAAAAGTTCTGCTGAAAGTGTTTTCGTTAATGACAACAATAGGATTTGTACCATTTCTGAGCGAAAAGTCATTGATATGACCAACCGTTTCTATCTCGAAATGTCTAAAAATATTCTCAATGAAAAAGAATATGATATTATGTCCAAACTTTTGATTGACAAACGGTCATTGGAAGCAGTGTCTGCTGAATATGGTGTTACAAAAGAAGCAATCCGACAAACCTATAAAAAAATATTCTTCAAAATAAAATCAGTTTCGGAACTCATTACAGAAATCAATGTTTTAAAAGAGAAGAAAAATCAACTTTATCTGGAATACATTTCCGAATACAAAAAAAAGACAAAAGAAAAGACAGAAAAAGAGGTTTTCATTTCAGATAAAAAACTGATTGACAGTCATTTCCCTTTCAGCAAAAGATTATGGAATATGCTTATTTCGTTGGAAATCTACACGTTTAATGAGTTGTTGGAAAATCCTTTGGATATGTATCCTAAATTTAGAGGTTTCAAAGGAAGTTGTATAAAAGATTTTATCCGTTTCATAGAATTTGAAAATATTGAAAATTATTTTGAAGGAAACTTTTATGCGTTCAAAAAGAAATATCAAAAATAAACCACCCCGCAACCTCTTTTCCAAAAACATTTAAAATACCAAAAATGTTTTTGAAAAAGGTTGCTTCCGTTTTCTGCAAAAATGCGATTCCGACCGCAGGGAGGAATTGCATTTTTGCCGCCCGATTTTTCAAAGGGCGACAAAAATTATAATTTTATCGGCTGAGAATTAAAATTTTTGAGATTGAGGAAAAACCCTCTGTTTTCGGTCATTCCGTTTCGGAATAAGTTCCACAAAAGTGAACTTCCCATTTGTGCCAAAACCGAATTGATGAACAAATCCTGCTTTTCCAATGCTTCCGCCAAACTGCAA
>JASGDB010000045.1:0-23981 GCA_049841315.1 Bergeyella sp.
TATTTGTATATCTGCAGTCTCTCTGTCTTTTTCCTGTTGCTTTTTCCAATGTATTCTTCTAAATGATTTTTTTTAACTTTTAGTATATTGAATATTTACTTTGCAAACTTATCACAGGCTCTTAAAGCTTAACAAAATTTTAAAAATTAACAATTTGTTAATTGCTATTGTGAAAATTTTAACGATTTTTGCACAAAAGTAATCGAATATTAAGAAGTATTATGAAATTATTTAACAAATCAATGCTTTCGGCAGTTATCACACTGTCCACGGCGAGTGTTTATTTTGCCCAGCAGAAAGATTCTGCCGACGTAAAATCTCAGGAAATTGAGCAGGTTGTTTTAACAGGGGTTGCGGATATTGCAAAAGACCGTAAAACTCCGGTGGCGGTTTCTACCATTAAAGACGCTCAAATAGTACAGAGATTAGGAAATCAGGAATTTCCGGAGATTTTGACTTCTACACCATCAATCTACGCTACGAAAGGCGGCGGTGGTTTCGGAGACGGACGTGTGAACATCAGAGGTTTTGATACTTCCAACACAGCTGTTATGATAAACGGAGTTCCCGTAAACGATATGGAAGGCGGAACTGTTTATTGGAGCAACTGGCTGGGACTTTCCGATGTTACTTCTGCAATGCAGGTTCAGAGAGGTTTGGGAGCTTCCAAACTGGCAATCGCTTCAGTTGGAGGAACCATTAACATCATCACAAGAGCTGCCGATAAAAAACGAGAAGGAAACGTAACAGTCGGCGTTGGGAACGACGGCTATCTCAAAACCTTGTTTTCTTACAACACCGGGAAATCTGCAAAAGGCTGGTCTTCATCATTCTTGATGTCGAGAACGGCAGGAAATACTTACATTGACGGTTCTCAGTTCGAAGCGTACAATTATTACTTCGCTTTGGGTTACCAAAAAGGAAAACACGATTTCCAGTTTACAATGACAGGTGCACCTCAATGGCACAACCAAACTTTTAACAACACCATCAAAACCGATTTGGATATGGGCGATGGTAAATTGGACGGCGTTTTATCTGACACACCGAACAGAAAATACAACTCCAACTGGGGATATTTGAACGGCCGGGAATATTCTCAATCCGTAAACTATTACAGCAAGCCTGTTGCCTCCATCAACTGGGATTGGACGATGTCTGAAAAATCCAAATTATCCACCGTGCTTTATGCATCTTGGGGACGAGGCGGCGGAACAGGAATTTTAGGTTCTATCAACGGAAAAGGAATTAATGCTTTGCCAAAAACTGCGGACGGATTAATCAGATTTGATGATATTTATGCCTGGAACACAGGGCAAACTGTTGCCGATTTCGGAGCAAACAATGCTACGCCGGGAATCGGGACAAGTTCCAACGGGATTACCAGAAGAGCAAGTGTGAACTCACACGACTGGTACGGTTTTCTTACCAATTTCCAGCATAAAATCAGCGACAACTGGAACTTTTCCGTAGGTTTGGACGGAAGATATTACTATGGTTATCACCCGGGTGTTGTTACGGATTTCTTAGGAAATACTGTTTACCGCGAAGCCGGAAATTACAACCAATATCCATATTACGAAGTTACCCAATCTTACAACGCAGCACCTCCGGCAAACCCGTTTGCAACCGCAATAAAAGACAAATCGCAGATTGTGTACAGAAATTATGACGGAAAAGTGCTTTGGGGAGGCGTTTTCGGGCAATTAGAATATACGAACGACAAAATTTCAGCGTTTGTTCAAGGTTCGGCTTCCGAGCAAAGCAACCAGAGAATTGACAACTGGGTTTGGGACGGCGTATCAACAGTTCCTACCGGATATTCTACCACTCAGCAAGGGCAGGAAGTGAGCAGAACAACGGAGCAAAAATTCAGATTCGGATATAATATGAAAGGAGGTGTGAATTATAACATTAATGAGCAGCATAACGTTTTCGTGAACCTTGGTATTTATTCTAAACAACCGAACCAGAATGCGATTTTCCCTTATTCGTTACCGTCCAAAACATACGGTTCTTTGTATCAGCAAATCGTAAGTAAGGATTTGAGAAACGAAAAAGTTCAGTCTGCGGAATTTGGTTACGGATTCAAGAGCCAAAAATTAAAAATTAACATCAACGGATATTATACCGACTGGAAAGACCGTACACAGCGTGTAACCGGCATCACTTACACAAAACCCGATAATACCACCGCTACAAACGGTGTTGCAAGTTTGACGGGCGTGAGAGAAGTACACATCGGTGCAGAATTGGAAGCATTCTATAAAGCAACCAACTATTTGGAATTCAACGGTATGTTTTCCGTAGGAAACTGGAAATACAAAAACAATCCGACAGGAAGAGTTACGGATTCAAACGGCGACCCGGTTCTCACAAACGGTGCAGATGCAGTTGTATTGGCTTTGGACGGAATGAAAGTCGGCGATGCCGCACAAACCACCGCTGCAATAGGTGCGACAGTAAAACCGGTTAAAAATCTTGACGTTTTCGCAACTTGGAGATATTATGATAATTTGTACGGAACGTTCAGTATCAATAGCAGTTACATTATTAATGACGGAGTTGTTCCGGCAGCCAGAGCAGAAAAAGGCTCTTTGAAAGCTCCTTCCTATAATTTGACAGATGTTGGGCTTTCCTATACTTTCAATTTGGAAAACGGACACCGTTTGATACTTACCGGAAATGTTTACAACCTGTTTGATACCATTTACATTTCAGATTTGAGGTCATCGGTTAAGAAAACATTCTCGGATTTCAAAACTTCCACCAATACAAACGAACAGGCACAAGCCTTGTTGGACGCTTACAATGCAAATTCTGCAAACTTCTACAAAGGTTTGGACGTAAGCAACAACGTTTACTTCGGATTCGGAAGAACTTGGGCGGCTTCGCTTTCATACAGATTCTAAAATCAAAATTTAGAAATACCAAATCCCGGCTTTTAGTCGGGATTTTTGTTATCTTTGCCATTCAAAATATCTGATATGGATTTACACAACATTTTTTTGCAGGCACACAGAGGATTTGCCTATCTGGCTCTCTTAATCATTGCACTTTTTATCATTGCATTAATCATCACATTAGCAGGAAATTCGGGGAAAATTTCTAAATTTTTGAGAAAAACCACCCTCTTTACCATGATTCTTTTTCATGTTCAGTTTTTGTTCGGAATCATCATGCTTTTTATGACCTCAAACTTTATGAATATAATTAAAGAAATCGGAATGGGCGGACTGATGAAAAACGCAGATTTGAGGTTCAGCTATATCGAACACCCTTTTTCCATGCTTATCGCGGCGGTTCTGATGACCATTATCAATAAAAAAGTAAAAACCAGCGAAAGACTTTCCGTAGGAATCCTGATTCTTTCAGTGATTGCCCTTGCATTCGTAGGATACGCTTTCCCTTTTGCAAAACTCTTCGGATAAAAGCCACTTTCCCTAAAAAGAGGGAAAACCGTTCAGAAAATGAATTTTATTTTTTAGCAAATTATTTAACATAAAAATTGCCATTTTTCTCCCCTTTGGGCGAAAGGAGGCTGTCAAATTTAGTATGAAAGTAGCTGTTGTAGGTGCAACCGGAATGGTTGGACAAGTGATGCTGAAAGTTTTGGAGGAAAGAAATTTCCCGATTACCGAACTTATTCCTGTTGCTTCCGAAAAATCGGTCGGAAAAAAAATTACTTATAAAGGAACAGAATACGCCATCGTTTCGATGCAGACGGCGATTGAAATGAAACCCGAAATCGCCATTTTTTCCGCAGGCGGAAGCACTTCGCTGGAATTTGCCCCGAAATTCGCCGAAAAAGGAACGTTCGTGATTGACAATTCTTCGGCTTGGAGAATGGACCCGACCAAAAAGTTGGTCGTTCCCGAAATCAACGCCTATGTTCTCACAAAAGACGACAAAATCATCGCCAATCCGAATTGTTCCACCATTCAACTCGTAATGGTTCTCAATCCTTTGCACAAAAAATACGGCTTGAAAAGAGTGGTTGTTTCCACGTATCAATCCGTTACGGGAACAGGAAAAGCGGCGGTTGACCAACTGAATGCAGAAATCGAAAATTCCGTAATTCCCAATTCTAAAACAGTGGAAAAGGTATATCCTTACGAAATTTTCAAAAATGCGCTTCCGCAATGCGATGTTTTCGACGAAATGGATTACACCAAAGAAGAACTGAAACTGATGAAAGAACCGAAAAAAATTATGGGGGACGATTCCTTTAATCTGACGGCAACGGCTGTTCGAGTTCCGGTTCAGGGCGGTCATTCCGAAAGTGTTAATATTGAATTTGTGAACGATTTTGATTTGAACGAAGTGAAAAAAATCCTTTCCGAAACTCCGGGCGTTGTGGTTCAGGACGATGTGAAAAACAAAATCTATCCGATGCCTTTGTATTCCGAAGGAAAAGACGAGGTTTTTGTCGGGAGAATCCGCAGAGATATTTCGCAGCCGAAAACGCTGAACTGCTGGATTGTAGCCGATAATTTAAGAAAAGGAGCCGCCACAAACGCTATCCAAATTGCAGAATATTTGGTTGAAAATCAGTTGGTTTAAAATTTGTTTCTTAATTTTGATAAAATTTGCAAAATGACAACGATTGAAAAAAATATTGTCAATTCACTCCTCTTTTTTCTTGGCAAACTCAGTTCGGAAGCAAAGTTTGAATTGATAGAAAAATTAAAAAAAACGCCTTCAAAGAAGCCAAAAACAACGTTTTCGGGGTTAGAAAAATCTTACGGAGGTTGGGAGGACAGCCGTTCCGCAGAAGAAATAATTGCTGACATTAATGGAAGTCTTAGATTCAGAGAAAAAGATATAAACTTTGATTTATAATAAATTAAAATGCTCACAAAAAATGAGCATTTTGTTTTTATTAGAACCCTCGAACAATTTATATAAAACGCATAAAACAACAATGCCAAAAACCACAAAAAACAGTTTTACTTTCCAGCGAAACATTGCCATTGTCGGGATTTTGCTTTTCCTGGGGAAACTCGTTGCGTGGAGACTGACCAATTCCGATGCTGTTTTTTCCGATGCGATGGAAAGTATCGTGAATATCATTGCGGCTTTTATGGGGTTGTATTCACTGTATCTTGCTGCAAAACCTCGTGATGAAGACCATCCGTACGGACACGGAAAAGTGGAATTTGTAACTTCAGGAATTGAGGGTGCGCTGATTATGTTTGCGGGAGTTATTATTATTGTTCAGGCTTTTGTTTCGCTTCTCAACAAAAATATTCCCGAAAAATTAGATTGGGGAATGGCAATCGTAGCGGCAACCGCTTTAATCAATTATTGGTTAGGCTATATTTCTTTCCAAAAAGGCGTTAAGGAAAATTCCCTCGTTCTTCAGAGTTCGGGAAAACATCTTCAAAGCGATACCATTACCACAATCGGAGTTGTTTTGAGCCTAATTATTGTGCGGCTTACCAAAATATATTGGCTTGATGCTGTTTTTGCGCTTGTTTTCGGTGGTTACATCATCATTGTCGGGTACAAAATCGTGAGGAAATCTTTAAGTGGAATTATGGACGAAGCCGACATCGGAATGTTGAAAAGGCTCGCCTCATTTCTCAACGAAAACCGAAAACCGCAATGGATTGACATTCACAATATGAAAATCCAACAGTTCGGAAGCCGTCTTCATATTGATGCGCACCTCACGCTTCCGTGGTATTTGGAGCTCCGTGAAGCTCACGATGAAATGGAGGAACTGATAAAACTGATTGCCGACAATACGGACAGAAATATAGAATTCAATTTCCACATGGACGATTGCAAGCCTTTTTCCTGCAAAATCTGCCAGATTCCGGATTGCCCTGTACGAAAAGCCGTCTTTGTAAAAAAAGTAGAATGGAGCGAGGAAACGATTGCCCAACCGGATAGACACACCGTTGAAAACGCAGAATGAATCAACTTGATGCCGGTTTTTTCAAACAAAATCAAACAGTTTCAAACTCTCAAACTCTCCAATTCTCCAATTCTCCCCATCAAAATCCAAAATTACATCATTATAAACTTCACTTCTTCGGACTTCCGTCTTCCATCTTCCGTCTGTAATAAAACATCGGGATAATCAGAAGCAGAATAAGCGGCTGAATCACGAATCTTCTCATATAGAACGAAAAAAGAAATCCAATTTCAAAATTTTCATAAATGCAGTACAGATAAATAGGGAAAGTAACGGCAAAAACCAGACAGATTAAGATTCCCGCCTGAATTGTCCAGTCCTTTCTTTTAAAAATAAAATGAACAATGATTAAGGAAAAAATAAGGTTCAAAGCAAACCGGAAAAGGTGGCAGAGAATCAATTTACCCCATTCAAATTCAGGCAAGGCTGCTTTTTTATTGGCTTCATGAAAATAATCCAGAAAAGGGTCATAGAAAATACTGTCTTCCACGGCACGCACGCCAATCAGTCCGAAAACGGCGAGTATTACAACAATCCAATCAATTATTCTCATCTTTCAAAGCAAAAAATTTAATCCAAATTAGCCAAAGCAGTACCACGCTTCCGTAAATAATGGCAGGAAAGAAATAATCGTGCCCTATTTTCGTGTATTTCGGAAGTTCAAGAGCGAGAATATTGAGTCCGGCAATTCTGAGAACGTTCATCACATGCAGAAAAACAAGACTTAAACCAGCAAAAACAAAAGTCTTTTTTCCTTTATAAAAGGCAAAAACAAAAGCCAGAAAAAGAATCATTACCGAAACAGCATTGCAGCCTTCTACCATCATGGAAACCCATTTGTTGTTCACGTTGAACCATGTTGTTTCATATTTCGGCTGGTCTGCGAGAAACGTTTTGTAATCCAAAGCATTCTGAACCATTGCGCTTTGGGAAGCCACCCATTTTGAAACAGGGTCTAAACCTGTTCCCTCATAAAAATGAAGATAAAACTGATAGCCGGCAAGAAACACAAGATAAATAATAAGAAATCTCGCAAGAATAATAAGAACCGGTTTGAAATCCTGTAACATAAGGCAAAGATAACAATTACACAGAAAAATCATTTTTATTTGATGTTTTTTTTCTGAACAAACAATATAATAGAGATTAACAATACCCTTTAATCCTTGTCCGCCCAAACCTCTTTTGCTATCGGTTTTCCGCTTCTGCTCCATTCGCTCCACGAACCGACATACAGATTCGGAATTTCAAATCCTGCGGAAGTTAGTGCAAGAATGGTATGACAGGCAGTAACGCCCGAACCGCAGTGAATAATCAGTTTTTTTGATTTTTCTTGGAGAAGTTCAGCGTATTTTTCTCTGAGAATTTCGGATGTTAAAAAATTTCCGTTTTCATCCAGATTTTCCGAAAAAGGAATATTAATGGCTTTCGGAATATGTCCTGCAACCCAATCAATCGGTTCGGATTCTCCGCGATAACGGTACGCATCGCGAACATCAATCACCGTTGCCGAATTTTCTTCGAATTCTTTTTCTACATCATCTATCGTGGAAACCGGAAATTTCCAGTGCGTTCTTTCGTTCAGATTTCCTTTTTCAAAAATCTCCTCTCCGGAAGAAAATTCTACATTTTCTTTTTCAGCCGCCAGAAATCCGCCGTCCAGAACCTGCACATTTTCCAATCCGAAAGATTTTAGCATCCACCACAATCTTGCGGCGGCATTTGCTCCGTTTTTATCATCATAAACCACAATGTGAGAATGTTCATCAACACCGGAATTTTCCAAAGTTTTTCGGAATTTTTCCAAAGACGGAAGCGGGTGTCTTCCTCCATTGGCAGCGTTTTCGGGAACTTCCGCCAAATCTTTTTCCAAATCCAGAAACCGTGCTCCTTTAATATGCTTTTCGAGATAATTCTGATGAGCGTCTTTTCCGGCTCTTGCATCGAAAATGACTAAATCTTTTTCAGAAAGAATTTTCTTAAAATCTAATATGTTTATGATTGAATTCATAAAGAAATTAAAACGTACTGCAATCTATATTATATTCTTGATAAATCTCCGTTTCTTCATTGGTGTGCAGAAGTATTTTTTTCAAATGCTCCTGATTGTTAATATAATAGCGGAATTTCACATAACAATCGGTGTTTGGTCTTAAAAAGAAAAAGTCATTTATAACTTCATTTTCAGTATATGATGAGTGGTGTCCAAACTCAGGCCATAATGTAAACTCAGGCGAATCTACACTTATTGAAAAAGGAGGGTTATTATTTTTAATAATTGTCGCCTTAAAATTAAATTTCACAGGTTTCCATAATGGAAAATCAATATCAGTGGTTTTGCCCATTTCTATTGGTTTAAGTTCGTCGAATATTTCAAGTCGGTAACCACTATCGAACTCTAAGTAATAGCGGTAGTTTCCACGTCCGTTTTCCGGAATATAACCAAATGTGTAATTATAATATCCGTCATTATCGGTTTTTACTTCTGCTATTTTTTCTTCGTGCCAACAACTGCTGACAACACCTCCGCAATACTGTTTCCATTCACGCTTTAATGTCAAACTGTAATTTGAAAACGGTTTGTTTGTGGTTGGGTCAAAAACCCTTCCCGTAACTGTCGTTGGAACAGGCGTTTGTCCTTTGTCGTAATCTTCTTCTCTGCACGAAAACAGGAGTAAAACAGTCAAAATTAAAAACAGATTTTTCATAAATAAACACACTATTAAAATTTAAAAATATCCTTCGCTTTATTATAAGCCGATTCAAAGTTAAGCAGATTCTGATGAATATCTATTTTTTCCGCCGCCATAAAGTTGAAAACCTGCTCTGTCGGCATATTTCCTACCAAATCGTCTTTCGCCATCGGACAGCCGCCGATTCCTTTAATTGCAGAATCGAAATTCCGGCAGCCTTTGTCGTAAGCGGCTTTCAGTTTTTTGTAGGAATCTTCGTAGCGGTTATGGAAATGCGCTCCGAAAGTGATTCCGGGAAATTTCGGCGGAATTTTCTCAAAAAGAAGAGCAATACTTTCCGGAGTTGCCACGCCTGTCGTATCCGAAAGTTGAATCGTGGTAATTCCGATTTCAGAAAAACGTTTTGCCCAAAAATCCACATCTTCCCATTTCCACATTTCGCCGTAAGGATTTCCGAAAGCCATTGAAAAATAGAGGTGCAGATGTTTTCCCTGAGATTTCGCCATTTCGTGAATTTCCTGAATCTGGCGGAAGGCTTCTTCCTGATTTTTATTCGTATTCCGGTACTGAAACGTTTCTGAAATGGAAAAAGGAAATCCGAGAATATCCACGCTTTCGTGCTGCAAGGCTCTTTCTGCGCCGCTTATATTGGCGACAATTACGGAAATCATCGTGTTGGAAACAGATTTGTCGATATTTTCCATTATTTCTCCCGAATCCGCCATTTGCGGAATTGCTTTCGGGGAAACAAAACTTCCGCAGTCCAGCACATCGAATTTCACTTCCATCAAAGCATTGATGTAGTCGATTTTTTTCTGAGTCGGGATA
Organism: Bergeyella sp.; assembly: GCA_049841315.1. Taxonomy (GTDB): domain Bacteria; phylum Bacteroidota; class Bacteroidia; order Flavobacteriales; family Weeksellaceae; genus JASGDB01. The sequence goes on from JASGDB010000045.1 coordinate 9,445, forward strand.
AATTCGCTCCAGCCCTGCATCGCATCGCGTGGACATTCCGTAAGAAACATATTCGTTTTTTTGATTTTTTAAAGATAATAAAACTTTGTTTTAACGGATAAAATTTAACAAACAGAATTATCTTTTTGATAATCAATATGTTAAAAATTAATAAAACCGAAACGTTTTTTTAAATATTTTCAAAAAACTTCGGCAGACTCACGATTAAACCTTAAATTTGTTAGCCGTTATTTAAAAACAAAATATGATTACAATAGACTTCAACCACGAGTGGGAAATGAAACTCCTGAACCGTTTCCTAAATTATGTGAAAATCTATTCCACCAGCGACCCTAAAAGTGAAACAACGCCTTCCACACCGCAGCAATGGGATATGGCGAAATATCTTTTTGAAGAACTGAAATCGTTGGGACTTTCGGATGTTTCTATGGACGACAAAGGGTATATTTTCGCATACATTCCGTCCAATCTGGAAAATGATAATGAACCTGTGGTCGGATTTATCGCACATTACGATTCTTCTCCCGATTTCAACGGGAAAAATGTAAATCCGCAGGTTTGGGAAGATTACAACGGACAGGATTTGGTTTTAAATAAAGAAACCGGATTCACGCTTTCTCCTTCAAAATTTGAAAGCCTGAAAGATTATGTCGGAAAAACGCTGATTACGACGGACGGAACTTCGCTTCTCAGTGCCGATGATAAGGCAGGAGTTGCCGAAATTGTAACTGCTGCGGAATATCTTCTGGCACATCCCGAAATCAAACACGGAAAAATTGCAATCGGTTTTAATCCTGATGAAGAAATCGGGCGAGGTGCGCATCATTTCGATGTGGAGAAATTCGGTGCGGAATGGGCTTATACAATGGACGGCGGCGAAGTCGGCGAACTGGAATACGAAAATTTCAATGCGGCAGGAGCGGTTGTGAAAATCCACGGACTGAGCGTACATCCGGGTTATGCTTTCGGAAAAATGGTAAATGCGAGTCTTCTTGCCGCCGAATTTGTAAAAATGCTTCCCGAAAACGAAACGCCTTCTACAACAAAAGGTTTTGAAGGATTTTATCATTTAACTGATTTTAATTCCGATGTTTCCGAAGCGAAATTGCAATACATTATCCGCGACCACGATGCTGCGAAATTTGAAAACCGCAAAAAATTCATTCAGGACAAAGTAGCGGAATTCAATCAGAAATACGGAGCAGGAACCGCCGAAATTGAGATAAAAGAGCAGTACCGCAATATGAAGCAGCAGTTTGAGGGGAAAATGCACATCATCGATATTGCAGCACAGGCAATGAAAGATGCCAACATCGAACCGAAAATAAAAGCAATCCGAGGCGGAACGGACGGAGCACAACTTTCGTATATGGGACTTCCGTGTCCGAATATTTTTGCCGGAGGAATCAATTTCCATGGGCCTTACGAATATGTCGCACTGGAAAGTATGGAAAAAGCCGTGAAAGTAATTGTAAACATCGTAAAATCCGTGAAAGACAAACAGTTATAAATTTGCTTTCTTTTCAGGCTTCTGATTTGAAACACCTATTTTTTCACAGCCTTATAGGTATGCGGAAGATGTTCTTTGATATAAGCATCCAGATTTGGACGGATTTTTTCAAGTTCACGAGGATATATGACGTTGTTTTCCAGTGCTTTATCTCCGTATTCTTCAATCGTACAGATGAATTTTGCCGGAACTCCCGCATAAACCGAATTATCAGGCATTGAGGAATTAAGCACTGAACCCGCTCCCAGAATGGAGTTGTCGCCCATTTGTGAACCGGGAAGAAAAGTACAGTTATTTCCTACAAAACAGTTTTTTCCGATTCGTATTCTTCCGAAATTTCTGGCATCCTTATATTTTTCCATGCTTCGGATGGTGTACATTGCTCCGTCGTGGTTGATGAACGTGCATCCGGCTGTGATTTTGGTGCGGTCGCCGATTTCGATAAGATAAGGCTCTGAACCGAAAGCCGGAGCTTCGATGAAAATAACGTCTTTTCCTACTTTCATTCCGCGCTGTTTGCAGATTTCTATGTAGGCTTTGTCGTGGAGATTTTTCCAGACGGTATGAATTTTCAGGATGATTCGGTAAAGGAAATTCATTTTGATTTTTCTGCTAATTTAGTAATGATATTTTCAACTGTGTCAAAAATAATCTGATTATCGAACTGTTTTTCAGAATCTTTCAGATGTTCCTGAATTTCTGACACCAATTTTTTATTCGTCATGAATTCTTTCATTGCTTCGTAAATTGCTTCCGTTTCGTACGGAATAAGATAGCCGTTTTTCTCATGCGTTATCATCTCCGGAATTCCGCCGACATTGGTAGCAATAATCGGTTTCTGCAAAATTAAAGTATCTGCGATAATCAAAGGCCAGCCTTCCGATTCCGACGGAAGAATGAAAAAATCGGCATTTTTTACAAACGGATAAGGATTGAGAAGCGAACCGGATAAAATGAAAGAATTTTTTACGCCCATTTTTTCTGCCTGATTTTCAAGATTTTCTTTTTCTTCACCGTCACCAATGACATAGATTTTGTGAGGAAAACCGTCTTTCAGAAGCTGTGTGTGAGCGTCAAGCAATTTATGATGCCCTTTCCGGGAGTGCAGTCTTCCAACGGTAACGAAAACCGGATTTTCGGTTTCAAAATCGGGTTGAAATTCAGCAGCTTTCTGTTTCAGTTCTTCGATAGGAATGGCGTTTCGGATGACTTGATTCGGAGGAAGAACAATATCGGGATAGGTTTCTGTAAAAATATCTTTTGCCTGCTGAGAACCCCAGAAAAAATAATCAAACTGCGGAATCTGCTTTAAAATCAAAGGAACGGCAGGCTGCAATTTCGGATAAGTGATGTCCGAATGAAACCACCCGATTTTTTTCGATTTTTTATTGGAAGAATTCAGCACATCGCTGAACATCGTATATCCGGTTGCAATTTCCACATTCGCATCGTTGTTCAAAATAAAATGGTCGGGAATTGCCGGAAACGTTCTGTACAGCCAGAGTTTTGCGCCCCGAAGTGCTAATTGGATTTTACGGATAAAAGGATTTTTAGAGAAATCTTCTTTTCCTTTTGCCAGCGTTTTAAAATCAACAAAATCAGGAATTTCATTCCGAAGTTCTCCCTGAAAAAGATTAAGGCACAATCGTAAATCAAACTTGTTGCGGTTCAGATTGTTCAGCATGCTCAGCAGCACTTTTTCCACGCCGCCCATTTCCATAGAGCGGTGGCGGAAGAGCACTTTTATTTTTTTCTCCTGTTTCATTTATGCTTTGCTTTTTCCGAATTTTCTACGAATCCAGAGATTCGCCGGTTCTTCTAAATATTTGAACATCAGAATGGAAATGATATTCAATAGTACAAAGATAACCACTCTGCTTTCGCTGATATATTCATAAATGTAATTCGGAATGAATCCTTTATGAATCAGATAAAAAATATAAGAGCTTTTCCCGAGCAGCACAAGCCATTTCGTAGAGAGGATTTTCTGGACAATCGTTTTCTCGTGAATCAATCCCCAAAGCAGTGGGGCAATCCCGAAAATGCTCAGCAATGTCATTTCTGAAAAACGGCCGATGTCGGATTTTAAATCAAAATTTATCGCGACATAATGTCTCGTAAAAAGATATAAAGTAATGACTGCCAGTCCGAACCATGTTGTCCATTTCGTATTGGCGGAGACTTTCTTTTTAAGCATCAGATAGGCTAATCCGATTCCGGTAAAAAATTCAATGATATAAGCGTGAATGTGAGTTTGGAGAAAACCGTAAGTATTTTCGGGAGCTCCGGTCATCCATTTCAGCACCGCAAAAACTCCGAAGATAACAAGCGGAAGAATGAAAAGCCAGCTTTTCCATTTCCGGATAAGAATGAAATAAAACGGAGCGGTAAAATAAAACATTTCCTCCAGCGTGAGTGTCCAGCCCTGTGGAATTCCGGCAAAGAAAAAATCTTTAAACAAGGCTTTTATCATGGTTATTGAAGTAATAACTTCGTACGTTTTGTAAGAATTCCACGTTTGATTTTGGAGAAACCAGACTGCGAAAACCGCAATCGTAATCAGAAAATACATCGGATAAATCCTCGCCACACGGTTCACGAGATATTTTTTGAGATGTATCGGATAATCATTGTAATAGCGGTAGGTTATCAGGAAACCGCTCAAAACAAAAAACATATCCACACCTATATGGAATTCCCACGTTACCAGCTTAATGAGCTTCGGAAGTGCCGGATTTTTAAAGGGCATGAAATGATACACAAAAATCATCCATGCCGCAATGGCACGGTAACCTGTGAGTGCCGGGAAAAACTGTTTTGTATTGTCGTTTTTTATCATATTTATTCTGTTTCTGCGCCTATATTTTTGTATTGATTCCTGAATTTTTCCGCCCAGAGAAACCATTCGGAAAACTGTGCGTCCGGATGATTTTCTTTATCCAAAAACTGTTTGAAATAACTGTCGGAAAAATCTTTAGGATAATTTTCCATTGCATCAAAATCTCCGATGTACCACGCTTCATTGATGATAAAATTGAATCGGTTGACATCAAAATGGTTTCCGTATTCGTGATACGAACCTGTCGCGGAAGATTTGAAAGTAGTCTTCATCACTTCCTCCGAAGATTGGGCAAATACGGCTTTTTTATTTTTATGAAACCAAGCTGCGGCATTTCGGAGCTGCTGTTTTTCGTCTACTTTTCCGGCGGCATCTTCCCAAATCGCCAGCCAGTAATTTTTATCGTACAATCCCATGAGAATCGAGTTGATGCTCCAGTATTTTTCTTTGGTTTGGTTGTCCACAAAGCCTAATTTATAAAGAATTGTGTAGAATTTATACTTGTTGTACATAAACCAGTCCATCACGGTTTTTCCTGCGGTAAAAAGATTTTTCGGAGTAACTTCCGTGAGGTTTTCGGAAAGTTTTTGGATTTTGCAGAACGATTCGTCGTTTTTCATTCCGAGCCAGCCTAATTTTACCAAAGGAATATTGAATTTTTCCATTTCATCAACTACGGAATCAATGTGGATTTCTTTCGTGAACCAAACGTCGTCTTCCGTAACGAGAACGTATTTTTCCGCTTCTGCCACGGCATTTTTCCATAAATCAGTCGGAATTTTAAAGCCGTCAATAGGAGTTCCGTTTTTCAGATTTTCATCAATCGCTTTTCGTTTTTCTTCCGCCTGCGATGAAAGCCTGAAAGCTGTCTCAGGATATTTTTCTTTTAGCTTAACAAGATATTTCTCCTGAGTTCCGTCGTCCAGAACCGTAATGCGGAAATTTCCCTTCACATTTTTCAGAATGGAAGCAATGCATCTGTCCAGATAAAACGGACGGTTAAAAGATTTGATGAGAATATCCATTACGAAATCAGGAGTTTAGAATACAGTTTGGATGAAGGATTCGGAAGCGCTGAAGCGATTTTGTATTTCAATACGGATTGGTTCGGATAGAATTTTTTTATTTTCTTTAAAATAGAGTTAAGTTCTTCTTTTTCAGAGAATTTCAAAGCTGTTTTAACGGCAAAGACAAGGTCTTCCAAAGAGCTTTTATAATCAGAATCGGTAATTTTCTGAATGTTTTCCGGCTTGAAATCATCATAGCTGTCTTTTCCCGAATTCTTGCTTTCGAGGTAAAAAGCTCTTGCTTTTTCCACCATCATCCACCGGATAAATGTTTTATCTTTTCGGGAAATTGATGAGTCTAAAACTCTGTATTTCAGTAAAATTTCGGGGATATTTGCCATTTTTTTGTTCTGAAGCATCAGCCTGAAATAGAGGTCGTAATCTTCGCAGGACAGCATTTTTTCACGATAGCGGATTTTCCCGTCGTTGCGGAACATCAGCACAGGATGATACAATGCGATGCTTTTGTACATTGTGTTTTTGATTTCCGAATCGGACACGGGAGCGGATTTTATTGAAATGTGATTGTCGTTTTCATCCATCATTTCAAGATTTGCCCCGACAATGAAAAGCTCCGCATCGCCTTCCAGTACAGCGATTTGTTTTTCAAATCTTTCGGGAAGCGAAATGTCGTCAGCATCCATTCGGGCAATATATTTTCCTCTGGATTTATCCAATCCGATATTGAGATTTTCAATAAAACCTGCCGCACCTTTGTTCTTATCTTTTTTAATGAGAACAATCCTCGAATCTTTTCGGGCATATTCTTCTAAAATTTCAAGTGAGCGGTCGGTTGAGCAGTCTTCAATAATAATGAATTCAAAATCCTGAAAAGTCTGATTCAGAACGGAATCAACGGCTTTGTGGAGATATTTTTCCGCATTGAATACGGACATTACGACGGATAAAACGGGCATTGTATTCATGATTATTGATTTTCGATGATTTGTTTTGTACTGTCCCAACTTAAAATCTGCGCTTCTTTGCGGAGTTTATTTTCATTTCCGCCGTAGATTAAATACGGAACGCTGTCGTTATTCAGTTTTTTATAAAAATTCAGTCCTTTAAAAAAATCTGAATTTATCGTTGTTGAAGATTTTATTTCCACACTTTTTATGGAGTTGTGTTCGTCCAAAAGGCAATCCACCTCATTTCCTGTATTGTCGCGCCAAAAGAAAAACGGAGGATTTTCCGCCTTGTTGTAATAATTTTTTGCAATATCGGAGATAATCATATTTTCAAAAAGAGCACCTTTTGCCCAATGCAGATTCAGGTCTTCTTTGTTTTTAATTCCTAAAAGACTGCACGCCAAACCTGTATCGTAGAAATAAAATTTTGAAGTTTTCACCAATCGTTTGGAAAAATTTTGATGATGCGGTTGCAGGAAAAACACTACAAAACTGGTTTCCAAAATATAAAACCACGATTTTACCGTTTTCAAATCCACACCAAGTTCGATAGCAAAACTACTGAAATTCAGTAACTGACCGATTCTTCCGGCGGCAAGACGCATGAATTTTTGAAACAAAAACAGATTGGAAATATTGATAATCTGCCTCAAATCACGCTCTGCATACGTTTGAATATAGGAAGGATAAAAGAAATTCGGCTCTATGTCTTTATCGTAAATCCGCGGATAAAATCCTTTGAAAAGAAAATCCTCATAATCCGGATTTTGATAATCCGAATTTTGCAATTCCGAAATGCTTAACGGTAGCAAATGCGTAATGAAAACTCTTCCCGCCAGGCTTTGTGAAATTTTAGCGGAAAGCAGAAAATTCTGCGAACCGGTGAGGATAAATTCTCCGGTTTTTCCCCGTTCATCACTAATGGTTTGGATATAAGAAAACAATTCCGGAAAGATTTGTACCTCATCTATTATCAGTCCTTTTTTATGACGGGAAAGAAAAATTCTCGGGTCGGATTTTGCATCGGCAAGTGTGTCCGGATTTTCAAGATTGACGTAATCATAATCAGGAAAAGCAGTTTTTGCAGCAGTGGTTTTTCCCGATTGGCGAGGTCCGGAAATAGAAATAATGGGCATTTTGGTTGCCATTAATTGTATTTTTTCTATTATTTCTCTCCGAATCATAAGGCAAATATAAATATTTTTACAAATATGGAGTGTGATTCCAGATTTGTAAGAAATGTTTTAATTATTAATGCGGAATTATTTTATGCTCCTGTTTGTTGACAATAACAGAATTCGCCGGAACATCCTTGTGAATCACGCATCCTGCACCGAGAATGACGTTGTCGCCAATGGTTACGTCTTTCAGAATCGTTACGTTTGCTCCTGTCCATACATTGTTTCCCATTTTCACTTTCCCGATGTTGAAGTCGGTTTTTGAAACGGAAAAAGGTTCTTTTGTATACTGATGATTATGGTCGAAAATTTTCATTCCCTCTCCAAGAATACAATTTTCACCGATTTCGATTTCTCCGAGACAAGAGATTGTCGCCCTTGTGATATACGTGTTATCGCCGATTTTCAGGTGGGCGTTTTGCTTTACGGTGATGTAATTGGACTGGTTAATCATCACATTTTTTCCGATAGAAAATTTTGCAGACGGAGCAATATCCAGAAAATTATTAGAGCCGATTTTAAAATCGGAGGAAACGGAACTTCCGGATGTGAAAAACTGTTTCCGCTGATGTGCATTAATAAATGAATGACAATAATTTCTCAGTTTTAAAAAAAGTAATCCTATTTTTTCTTTCATCAGATTGGGATTTTACGGCAAAGATAAGCCTTTCATGATTAAATCTGTATTTTTGCACAAAATTAGAAATGCAATGAAAAACCCTTTGGTAACGATTTCAGTTCCTGTTTTTAAATGTGAGGATTTTATAGAAAAAACACTTAATTCCATTCTAAAACAAACGTATCCGAATTTTGAAGTCATTCTTGTCAATGACAAAACACCGGATAATAGTGCGGAAATTGCCGAAAAGTTTATTGCGAAACACCATCTTGAGAACAGTTGGGTAATTGCAGAACTTGAAACCAATTCCGGACTTTCTGTCGTACGAAACAAAGGTATAGAACTGGCAAAAGGAAAATATATTTTCTTTGTGGACAGCGACGATGAAATACTTCCCGATGCGATAGAAAACCTTGTCGCGCTTGCGGAATCGGAAAACGCCGAACTTACTATGGGAGAAGTAGAAGGCATCAGGCTTCCTGAGGAGGAAAAAGTGGATATCTTCCCTATCACAGCGAAAGAGAATGTGCTGAAAGGAAATACAGCAATTTTAAAAGCGTTTGTACGAGGAAAATTTGCCGTTTCCTCCTGGAATAAACTGATTAGAACCGATTTTTTAAGAAAAAACAATCTTCTTTTCACTCAGGGTCTTTATGCGCAGGATTCGCTTCACACCTTTGAAATGGCGATTTATCTGGATTCCGTCGCTTTTCTGAGAAAGAAAACGTATCGCTATTTTCTTCATCAAAATTCGGTAATTCATAACCGCAAAAAAATTCATTTCGACAACTGGATTACGATTGCACAAAAAATCAACGGCTGTCTTCTGAAAGAAAAAAACAGTGAAAGGAAAGTGTTTATCATGGAATATCTTATCAATTTCAAATCCATGACTTTGCAGATGAACTGGAAGGCACAAAAAAATGAAGAGCTCTGGAAACGCAGTTATAAAGCCTATTCCCAACTGAAAGGGCTTTCCTTTTCCGATTATTTTTCCTCAGACTATTCCGCCGATTTGAAAAAGAAAAATCTCTTTGTTTCGCTTCCTGTCAATATCGGATTTCAATTTTTTAAATGGAGATACGAGCGGTAATTTTGAGTTTTTGTAATTTCAACGACGTAAAAAACACCAATTATGATACAAAATATTCCTCTCGAAAGAGTCTTATTTCTGGATATAGAAACCGTTCCGCAGTACGGAAATTGGGAAGATGTTTCGGAAACCGAGCAGAAATTGTGGGACAAAAAAACGCTGAAACAGAGAAATGAAGACATTTCAGCCGGAGATTTTTATCAGGAAAGAGGCGGAATTATGGCAGAGTTCGGGAAAATCATCTGTATTTCCATCGGAATGCTCGAAAAAAACGAAACTCTGAAAATCAAAAGTTTTTCCGGTGATGATGAGAAAAAACTGCTTCAGGAATTCGGCGAACTCTTTAATTCTCCCAAACTTCGCGATGTCATTCTCTGCGCCCACAACGGAAAGGAATTTGATTTCCCGTGGATTGCAAGGCGTTTTCTGATAAACGGAATGCGGCCTCCTGCTCCTTTTCAAATGTTCGGAAAAAAACCGTGGGAAATTCCGCATATCGACACCATGGAATTATGGAAATTCGGGGATTACAAAAGTTATGTATCGCTGGAATTATTGTCGCACGTTTTCGGAATTCCCACTCCAAAAGACGATATCGACGGTTCTATGGTTTCATCTATATATTACAAAGAAAAAAATTTATTTAGAATCGTTCAATATTGTGAAAAAGATGTCTTAACTTTGGCTAATATTTTCCGCAGAATGCGCCAGGAAGACCTTTTGAAACGATTTGAAAACTAAATATCTTTGAATTTTGATATTTTTAAATTTCAAATATCGAATTTCAAATCTCAAATTAAGTAATGAAATACACGGACGAAAAGATTGCCGAAATCGGCGAAGACATTATTAAAACATTAAAAACCGTTTACGACCCGGAAATTCCGGTGGATATTTACGAGCTGGGACTGGTTTATGATGTTCAGATTTCTGATGAAGGTGCGGTGAAAGTGGTAATGACTTTGACTACGCCGAACTGTCCCGTTGCCGAATCTCTCCCCGCCGAAGTCCGGGAAAAAGTAAATTCCGTGGAAGGTGTAAACGAAGTCGATTTGGAACTCACTTTCGAGCCGAGCTGGCATAAAGACATGATGAGCGAGGAAGCCAAATTCGAACTGGGAATGTTGTAAGTTTCAGAAAACAATAGGATATTCAACCCTTTTCAGGGTTTGGAAATCGAACCCTGAAAGGGTTCAGTTTATTCACATTTTTATCAAAAGACCATTAAACCTCATAGGTTTCGAAAACCTATGAGGTTTTTTGAACCTCTGAAAGTTTTTTTGTTATTACAGTTCTTATTTTAATTTTTTGTGAATAAAGCAGATGGAATTTTCAACTTTCACCAAAAAACTTTAATTTTGCAAAGAAAGTAAAGATGTCTATTCACAACAAAATCGCAGAGCAAGCCGTTACTTTCGATGATGTGCTCTTAATTCCGTCCTATTCGGAAATTCTGCCTAATCAGGTTTCTTTAAAATCCAGATTAACCGATAAAATCACCCTAAACGTTCCGATTGTATCCGCAGCAATGGACACCGTTACAGAAGCCGACCTCGCGATTGCACTGGCAAGAGTGGGCGGATTGGGATTCATCCATAAAAATATGCCTATTGAGGAGCAGGCAGCGCAGGTGAACAAAGTAAAACGCTCCGAAAACGGGATGATTGCCGACCCCATAACCCTTTCCAAAGACCATACGCTGGGAGAAGCGAAAGAGCTGATGTCCCGATTTAAAATTTCAGGACTTCCTGTAGTGGATGCTGAAAATACCTTAATCGGAATCATCACCAACCGAGATGTGAAATATCAGGAAAACCTCTCCATGAAAGTGGAAGAGCTGATGACTAAAGAAAATCTCGTAACATCCGATAAACATACAACGCTGGAAACCGCAAAGGAAATTCTTCTCCGAAGCCGTGTGGAGAAACTCCCTATTGTGGATGAAAATTACAAACTTGTCGGGCTGATTACCATTAAAGACATCGACAACCAGCTGGAATATCCGAACGCCAACAAAGATGCCGACGGTCGCCTGATTGTAGGCGCAGGAGTTGGTGTAGGCGCAGATACAATGGAAAGAATTGCCGCATTGGTGGAAGCCGGAGCCGATATTATCGCCATTGATTCCGCACATGGGCACTCCAAAGGAGTGATGGATAAGATAAAAGAAATCCGCAATGCCTTTCCGAATCTCGATTTGGTAGGAGGAAATATCGTAACCGCCGAAGCCGCAAAAGATTTAATTGATGCCGGCGCCAATGTGCTGAAAGTAGGCGTAGGGCCCGGCTCTATCTGCACCACCCGTGTGGTTGCCGGAGTGGGAGTTCCGCAGCTTTCTGCGATTTATAATGTGTACGAATATGCGAAAACCCGCAATGTCTCGGTGATTGCGGACGGCGGGGTTAAACTTTCCGGAGATATTGTAAAAGCGATTGCTTCCGGTGCGAATGCCGTGATGCTCGGTTCTCTTTTTGCCGGAACAGAGGAAGCTCCGGGTGAGGAAATTATTTTTCAGGGAAGAAAATTCAAGTCCTACCAGGGAATGGGAAGCCTTTCCGCAATGAAAAGAGGAGGAAAAGAAAGATACTTTCAGAGTGAAGCCAAAAAATTCGTTCCCGAGGGAATCGAAGGAAGAGTTCCGTACAAGGGAAAACTGGAAGATGTGGTTTTTCAGCTTACCGGAGGCATCCGTGCCGGAATGGGATACTGCGGAACGCCGGACATTACAACGCTTCAGCATGAAGGAAAAATGGTGCAGATTACAGGAAGCGGACTGAAAGAATCACATCCGCACGATGTGATTATCACGCAGGAAGCTCCGAATTATTCGTTGTAATTTATAAAATGCCCCGAATTTATTCGGGGTTATTGCATCTAAAAAAATGAACATTTAAAATGGTTCAACAAATTGGTTTTTCTTTTGCCACGCGTTTCACACGTGGTTATTGATGTTGAAGCCTTTCAGGCTTCTGTTACTGCTATCCCGGCAACTGCTCCATCAGCCTTTTGTGTTTATATATTATGATATATTTTTGACTACAAAAGACGTTGCCTAAGTTTCAGCAACGTTTTTCATTGGTTTCCCCGGACTTTATTCCAAAACGCTCCCTTATTTTCCGCTATTGGTTTTTACAAAAATCCTTAACTTTCGGGCTTCAAAAAAATCATAAATAATGTACAAAGGATTTCTTCTCGTTTTTTCTCTTGTTTTTTCCGTGTTTTCTGCACAGCAAAATACTTATTATCAACAGCATGCAAAGTATAAAATGGAGATAGATGTAAACGCTGAAAACTACACCTATTCCGGAAAGCAGACCATTACGTATACCAATAATTCTCCCGACAAGTTGGATGTAGTCTATTTTCATCTGTACTGGAATGCCTTCAAAAAAGGTTCGATGATGGACCAGCGCGTAACCTCACAGGGAAAAAACGGCGACGGAAGACTTCAGCAGAACGGAATCTCAAGGCTGGCATCTATTCCCGATGAAGAAGAGGGAGCACAGAATATCCACTGGATTAAGCAGAACGGAAAAAACCTCCGTTTTGAAATTCAGGAAACCATAATGAAAGTACACCTCAATCAGCCCATTCAGCCGAATTCTTCCACCTCTTTCAGCATGGAATGGGATGCGAATATACCGATGCAAATCCGCAGAAGCGGAAGAAACAACCGGGAAGGCATCGAAATGTCCATGACACAATGGTATCCTAAAATTGCGGAATACGATTACGACGGCTGGGCAACTTTCGACTATGTGGGAAGAGAATTTCATGCACCTTTTTCGGACTTTGATGTTACCATAAAAATTAACAAAGACTACATTGTGGGCGCAGGAGGCATTCTTGAAAACCCCGATGAAGTAAGAGGTTACAACGAAAACACCAATATAAAATACGATGAAAACAATAAGGCAGAATGGAAATGGAAAGCCAAAAATATTCTCGATTTTGCTTGGGCTGCAGACCCGGATTATACAGTGGAACATTTCAGTGTTTTAGACGGACCGAAAGTATATTATGTTTACCAAAAATCCGAAAAAACAGCATTTTGGGAAGAATCCAAACCTTACATTATTAAATTTTTCCAGCTGATGAACGCCACGTTCGGGAGCTATGAATACCCGACGTATTCGTTCGTTCAGGGCGGAGACGGCGGAATGGAATACGGAATGTGCACACTGCTGCTCGGAGAAGCCAAAACACTGGAAGGGTTGGTAGATTTGATGGTTCACGAAGGCGGACATTCTTGGTTTCAGCAGATGATGGGCAACAACGAAAGCATGCGCCCGTGGATGGATGAAGGTTTCACGAGCTATGCGGAAGATTTGGTGATGCACCGGCTTTTCCCTCCGGCAGAACCAAAACCGAATCCTTTTACCGGAGCGGTAAACAGTTATGTAAAATTCACCAAAAGCGGACTGGAAGAGCCCGCAGTCTGGCTCGGCGACCACCACGACAACGGAACGGCTTATTCCGTGTCTTCTTATGTAAAAGGAGAATTGTATCTCGTACAACTCGGTTACATCATGGGCGAGCAAAATCTTTCCGCAGTGATGAAAGAATATTTTAATCAATGGAAAATGAAACATCCCACCGACCGCGATTTTCTTCATATTGCCCAAAAAGTTTCGGGAATGGATTTGAAATGGTTTCATCATTACTGGATTAATACCACGAAAACCATTGACTATGCTGTGAAAAATGTAAGCCATCATGATGATGTTACCGTGATTACTTTAGAAAACAAAGGCGGAATCCCCATGCCTGTCGATTTTTCGGTTCTGACGAAAGACAAAAAGGTAATTAACTACCATATCCCGATGAACATGACACATACATGGAAAACAAAAGATATTTACGGCGATTTTAAAACCCTCGATTATTGGGCATGGACACAAAAAGAATATACCTTTACCATTCCTTACTCCAACGAAGAAATCACAGCATTGGGGATTGATTTTTCAAAGCGTTTGGCAGATGTAAATCCGGAGGACAACATCGTGGAAGTAAAACAACAAGAGCCGGGTAAAAAGTAAAAAGAGCCAAGTAGGTGAAGCCCACAGAGCCACGAAGTGGCGACATCAACAGCATTGGGTGTAGAATGAATAAACAAAAAGCAAATTCCAAATAAGCCACGAAGGGGCGACATCAACAGCATTGGATGTAGAATAAATAAACAAAAAACAAATTCCAAATAAGCCCCGAAGGGGCGACATCAACAGCATTGGGTGTAGAATGAATAAACAAAAAGCAAATTCCAAATAAGCCCCGAAGGGGCGACATCAACAGCATTGGGTGTAGAATGAATAAACAAAAAGCA